>JBEPYD010000310.1:0-5410 GCA_041641575.1 Bacteroidales bacterium | reverse complement strand
TGTTTGGTATTTTTATTTTTCTTTGGTGGCTGTTTTTGGCCTGGCAATTCCGAAGTGCTTTTCAGCCCATGTGGAATTATCAAAGCAAAGCATAAAAAAGAAAGAAAAAGCCGTAAGCATCCACAAATTTTCTATATTTACAGTCTGAACACAGGAAAACTAAACACACTTTTCCTCAAAACCGGCATACCGGGTATTTATTTTAGCATAAAATTCGTAAATTATGGACCATGCATTCATCAGCACCTCCATGGGTAAAATTGCTGTTTATCAAAAAAAGGTAAAAGGCACAATTCCCGTTATTTTCTTGCATGGCGTATATTACGACCATAACCTTTGGCAGTATCAAATCAACAGAATTACTGACAGAGCAGTGATTGCTCTGGATATGCCTTTACATGGCAGGAGTAAAGATATAATTAAAACAGATTGGAATCTTGAAGACTGCGGTATCATGTTACAGGAAGTCTTAGATGCTTTAGCAATTGCCAAAGTATTTGCCATAGGGCATTCCTGGGGAAGCATGACGGTTCTGCGTGCAGCTGCCAAAGCCCCCGAAAAGTTTCAGGCCATTGGCTTTTGTAACATGCCTTTTAAACCCGCCACCTCAAAAACCAGGCAACAATTCAGATTGCAACATATGCTGCTGCCTTTTAGAAATTTTTACATAAAGCAGGTTGCAAGATTTGTATACGATAATGAAATGCTCAACAAGAATCCGGATTTACTGAAACACCTCCATACTTCAATGCACAAATTATCAGCTAAAGAGGTGAAACAAACTGATAAATCTGTAATTATCCATGCAGACGACGGGGAACCGTTTATTCGCTCTCTTAAAGTACCGGCCATAGCTTTAAAAGGAAAGGCAGATTACGTAGCCATGTCCGATCATTTGCAGACCACCATTGTAGAGGGGGGGCATGTTAGCCCACTGGAAGCACCGGAAAAAGTTTTTATTTTCTTAAACGATGTTTTCAACCTAAATTTTGAATCATGAATAAAATATCAAAAAAAATAGGACTAAACGTATCTGCCGAAAAGGCATTTCACAAATTCGTTCATGAATTTAATGAGTGGTGGCCAAAGGAATATACCTGGTCTCAGCAACAACTTAGAGAAATTAAAATTGAAGCTAAAAAGGACGGTTTGTGCTCTGAAATCGGGCCGTATGGCTTTAGGTGCGATTGGGGAAGAGTTACAGAATTTGCAGAAAATCAGAAGATAGGATTAAAATGGCAGATCAGCCCAAAACGGGAGCCCATTCCCAACCCGGATAATGCCAGTGATATACAAATCAATTTTTTGCAATATGAGGATTCAACAACGCTTACATTTGAACATTTTAATTTTGAAAACCATGGTGAAAGTGCTGAAAACTATTGTAATATGATGGATTCTGAATATGGCTGGGATTATATTTTACAGAAATACAAATCCTTTTGCAAACAGTAAAGTTTAAAGACTTAATAAAAAAAAATACATAACCAGAAATAATAATTATAATGACTAAATATCTTAAGAAAATTTTTACTACCACCCTGATGGCCATAATTTTCATCACAGCATTTTCCCAACCCTCAAATTCAGAATATGTATGGGTGGATGACCAGGGACAAGGCCGGCTGGTGTTTGCCTATTTCAGGTATGATGTGGATTTAGAAGCCTTGCCAGAAAAAGCCATGCTCCAGCTTTATGCTTCTAACATGTACCACCTGAAAGTAAATGGTATCATGATAAATTTTGGTCCGTTACGTGCATTTCCGGAAGCACCGCGTTACGACTCCTACGACCTTGCTCCCTACCTAAAAGAAGGTGAGAATACCATAGCAGTAAAAGTTCTGCGGGAAGGCGTATATAATTATCAAATGCCTGAGATGCCTGGTGGGTTTATTGCCTGGGGTGATATAATATCAGCCGGAAAAACCTATGATTTTAACACGCCGGGTCAGTGGAAATGCACCACTACCGATGCTTATAATCCGCAAACACCCAAGTTTTCGTTTGCCACCGGCGCCATGGAAGTGTACGATGCCCGCAAAGAAGTTAACAATTGGAGCCAGCCGGGTGCCGATCTGTCCAACTGGAAAAATCCTGTTCCTGTACAAAACCAGGATTACTGGGGTGCATTGCAACCCCGTCCTTTCCCCCATCTTACGCAGGAAGAATTAGCCGCCCAATACCTAATGGGAGTTTACAGCTTCGATGAATCCGAAGATTTGTACCATTTCCAGAGCAAAACACCTGATGAAAAGAACAGGGATTATGGCCACGGATGGCCGCACTTTGCCTACACATACATCTACAGCCCTGAAGACCAGCAAGTGAAGGCAGGCTCATTCTGGGGCAATTTCTACCTTAACGATGAACTGATTACAAAAGTTGAAGAAACGGAAAAGCAAAACCCGGTGCGGACTGAGCGGACTTTCAATCTTAAAAAAGGCTGGAACTATCTTTTTATTGCGCAAAAACCCATCTGGGGAGCCTGGGATTTTTACATGTCATTGCCAAAGTCAGCCAATCTTACCGTTTCTGCTGATAAAAAGAGAAATGGCAACAGCCCTATATTTTATGTGGCCGGACCTTTTAAAAGAGAAGAAGAACAGCGAATTGCGGAACTTTCAGCACCTTTTGAACCCGAAGCATTGCCGCAAAACCTTTCAGCAAACTGGCAGCCAAAATACAAGCAACCCTTTGGTGAAAATCCGGCCCGCGATGCTGCATGGCTGGAGTTTGATGAAAAATTACCCGAATATCCAAAGTACAAGACGTACAACATTGAAATCCCTGCCAATGAAGAAAGAGCGCTGGTATTTGATTTGGGCAGAAAAACCCTGGGACGCATCTTACTGGAAGCCGATGCCCCTGAAGGGACTGTGTTCGATGTAATTATTTCAGAAGATCTGAATCAGGATAAAATCTATGTATTCAAACGAATCATGGTTTCGGCAGGCAGTCGCTTTATAGCAATAGAAGGGGGAAATCGTTTTGAACATTTCAAACCTTACGGGATGCGTTTTGTGCAGGTAAATGTGCGCAACCACGACGCCCCGGTTACCATCAAAAAACTGGCCGCTATCGAGCAAGTATATCCCTTTGAAAAAAAGGGTAGTTTTGAATGTTCTGATCCGTATTTCAATGCCTTATGGGAGATGGGCTGGCGCACCCTGCGGGTATGTGCTGAAGATACTTACACCGATACCCCCTTCAGGGAGCGCGGTTTATATGCAGGCGACATGTTGCCCCAGTATGCCATTACACAGGTTACCAGTGGCGATCCACGTTTACTGGAATACTCACTTACCTTTTTGAATGGGATGTATGCCGACAGGCAAAACCCTGACGTTGAGACTTCCAGCTGGCCCATGGGCAGGCATAATGAATTTCCCTACGCGGCACTACATGCGTGGTACTGGAGTTATCAAACCCGTGGCAATCTGCCCTTTGCCCGAACACAATGGCTGCAATACAAAAACCTGATTGACTGGTCGTTTTCCAATCAGGATAAAGAAACAGGGTTGATATGGGCAGACAATGTATTCATTGAATGGACAAAACTTGAAAAAAACAATACCTACAATACGGCTTATAATGCCTCCATTGTGGGTGCCTGCAAGTCGTTGGCTGAAGTAGCTGTTGAATTAGGATATGGTGAATACAAGCAGGAACTTGAGGAGAAAGCACAACAACTCACCACCAGTATCAATAAACATCTCTGGGATGAAAGTAAGGGAGCTTACTGGGATGGCATCAATGAGGATGGTAAAAAAATGGACACATATTACCCCATTTCCAGTGCTTTTTGCTCTTTGTTTGGTGTTGCAGGTACTGATAAGCAACAACACATTCTTGAGCATTATGCCAAAATACTACCCGACATTGGTGATCAGCACCGCGCCATGCTCTCTTCAGCATATGGCTCATTTTATGTGCTGGCTGATTTGTTCCAGCAGGGAAAAGCCGGGATGGCGGAAGCTTTTTACCGAAAATACTGGTTACCACAAGTGGTTTGGGGCGATACAAATTTCGAAAATTTCAAAGCCTTGGAAGGCGGCGGACAAGGCACATTAAGTCATGCCTGGAGCGGCCATGCCACTTATTTCCTGAGTACCGAAGTACTTGGTGTACAGTTGGGTTTCCCTCAAGCTTATAATCCCAATACCATTGTTATAGCCCCGCAAAGTGAAACCATCAATTGGGCCAAAGGCACGGTTCCTCATCCCACAGGCCTGGTAACCGTGGAATGGGAGGTAAAGGGGGATAAGTTGTTTTTGGAATACAATACTCCGGAAGGCGTACATGTGGAAGTAAAACCCCGCGGACGATTAGGTGAGCTGGAGTTGGTTGTGATGCCTTAATTTAAAGGGAGTTGAATCATCCAATGAATCATGAAATCTTTTTACATTAATTCATTCCAGAATAATGAATAAAGAAATAATTATTTCTTTGTCAGCAGCGCTTGCCTCATCTACCTGTGCAAATTCTCAAAAAACTGATGTTTCAGAAAATGATCAGACACCCAATGTAATATTTTTTTATGTAGATGATTTGGGTTATAAAGATCTGGGATATATGGGAAGCGATTTTTATGAAACGCCACATATTGACAAACTGGCTGCTAGCGGCCTGATATTTACCAGTGCCTATGCCAATGCGCCAAATTGCGCTCCAAGCCGGGCATGTCTTATGTCCGGACAGTACGCTCCAAGGCATGGCGTTTATACCGTTGGCAATTCCGAAAGGGGCAAAGCCAACATCCGCCGGTTAATTCCCACAACCAATACGGAGATATTGGATACATCCATTGTTACGCTGGCAGAGTCAATGAAAACAGCAGGCTATAAAACCATTCATTTAGGCAAATGGCATTTGGGAGATTCCACAACCGTAAAGCAACAAGGCTTTGACTGCAATATCGGAGGACATCAACAGGGAGGGCCTTACCGCAGCGGGAAAAGGGGAGGTTATTATGGCCCACTGGATTATCCCAACCTTCACGTAGCTGACACGAATACTTATCTTACGGATGAACTTACACTACGCGCCACTGATTTTATCAGGGAGTATTCTGAAAAACCATTTTTTATGTATTTTGCTCATTATGCTGTACACACGCCCATTGAAGGCAGAAATGATTTAATGACAAAGTATACCGAAAAAGAAAAGGGTGACTTGCATAATCATGTGGAATATGCCGCCATGGTAGAAAGTGTTGACGAAAGCATGGGAG
The DNA here is from genome assembly GCA_041641575.1 of Bacteroidales bacterium. Classification (GTDB taxonomy): domain Bacteria; phylum Bacteroidota; class Bacteroidia; order Bacteroidales; family JBEPYD01; genus JBEPYD01. The sequence goes on along the minus strand of JBEPYD010000310.1, from coordinate 180 downwards.
AAATTATAAATACCCTGGAGGAATTAAATCTGAGAAACAATACAATTATTATTTTCTACTCCGATAATGGAGGTGTTCAATCCTTTACATCCATGGCTCCGCTGCGCGGGTGCAAAGGCACTATTTACGAAGGAGGAATCAGGGTGCCCATGGCTGTTTCCTGGCCTGGTGTAGTAAAAG
>JBEPYD010000309.1:0-5453 GCA_041641575.1 Bacteroidales bacterium | reverse complement strand
ATGCCATTGCCCAATTATACGCGCGTAAGGATGCTGTGATGAATGTAAGCTATACTACAGGACAACGATACGCACAAAAAATATCACCTTCCTGGTTTACCGAGAGTCGTACTTTTTATAAAAAAGATAAGCATTACCCGGGCATTGAAGCTGGCAAACGGCAGGCTGATGTTGGCGAATGGGGTAAGGCCGCAGAAATATGGGAAGACGTGGCAAACAAAGCCTCAGGAAAATCTGCAGGAAAAGCAGCCTTTAACACAGCCCTTGCCTACGAAGTGCTGGGTGAGTTAGACATTGCACGTGAGTGGGCTTCACGCTCGTATACTGATTATGGAAACAAAGACGGACGCGATTATGTGCGGATTATCGACCGGCGCATTCATGAAGAGGCACGTCTGCGTGAGCAAATGGAAGAATAGTTTTTGCAATTAGCTATAATTCCACATCCAGACGAACCGGGCAATGGTCTGATCCCATTACCTGATCAAGAATAAGGCTGTCTTTTACATGAGGCATAAAGCCCCGGCTTACGAGGAAATAATCCAGCCGCCAGCCCACGTTGCGCTCGCGGGCGCCCATGCGTTGGCTCCAGTAAGAGTATTGAACCTTATCGGGATAAAAGTGCCTGAATGTATCCGTAAAACCGGCATCCAGGTATTGCTTAAATCCATCAATCTCTTTCTGTGTGTATCCTGCTGACTTGTTATAATTGCTTTTGGGATTGGCCAGATCAATAGGTTCATGCGCTACGTTCAGATCGCCGGTAAAAATTACCGGTTTTTTTGTTTTCAAATTTTTTATATGGTTTAGCAACGCATTATCCCAGGTTTCACGGTAGGGCAAACGCTTAAGCCCGTTACCCGAATTGGGTACATACACGTTTACAAGATAAAAATCATTGTATTCCAGGGTAATAAGCCTGCCCTCCTGATCGTGCTCTTCCACCCCCAAATCGTAAGTAAAGCCGATTGGTTCTTCAATAGAAAAAACCACTGTTCCGGAATACCCTTTTTTCATGGCTGAATTAATATAAAAGTTGTATTCCTGCAGTCCAGCTGCTATTTCACTTACAATTTTTTCATCAGCCTTTGTCTCCTGCAGGCAAATTATATCTGGTTTTAGTTCTTTTACTTTATCAAGGAAACCTTTTTTTACAGAGGCTCTTATGCCATTTACATTCCATGAAATGATGCGTTTATTCTCAGCCATTTTTTTTGTTTTTTATTCTTCCTTGCGAAAATAATGACTTCAGCTGAGTATAATGCAGATTTACGGGTTATTTTCTCATTAATTTCAATTAATTTTTAGCTCTTTAAGGAGTGCAGTCCTTGATTTTTGAGCTTCCCTGGCTCCTTTTTCTTTTTTCAATTCGGCAATTTCGTTCCCGTTAAAATCGGTGAGAACGAGCCGGTAATCGTGCTGGTGTATATCCAGTTTACGGTTACTCCGGCTATACATGCGGTATCCCCGATGATTTCTTCGTAAAATTATTTTCATGGAAGGTGTTACCTGCACCCATTTACCCGTGGGAATGATGCCAAAAAGCTGGTTGGAATAACGGACTTTTTTCTGGTCCGTGTCGATGTATGCCATTGAATTGGTAAAACCAATGAACATCCCAATAAGAATAAGTGCAATTCCAAACCCTATTGAATAAAGCAGAATGCCAATGCCAGCTGAAAAAATTACAAGTCCGGTAAAGGTGCCACCTGGGCCAAATGGCTTATCCAGCTTGTTTTTTATTTTCATTTTAAATTTGATTATTTCAATTGGTAAGTTAATCGAAATTACTGAAAAATAAAATTTGAAAATAATGTTTTAAAGTAGCACCAATTCAGTTTTGAGTGAACTTTTTTATAAGAAATATCTTTTTACCCGCTTTTATTCAAACGCTTAAACCTGTATTTCTGAATTTCTTTGAAACTTATTTCCTTTTAAATCCTTCCATGAGAAACCATCATCTTCAACCAGTCCTTTTAACAAGGATCTTCTTGCTGAAAGCTTCTGATAAATTTCCTGGTGTTTTTCTCCATCACGGTTTTCCAATCGAATGCCTAGAGCTTCTTCTATTTTATCAAAATCAGCATGTGGAGGTGATGTCTTTGATATTTCCACATTTCGCAGCGATTCAAGATAAAATGTAATGGCCCGACGGACTTGTTGAAGGTTTATTTTTTGCAGGCATTTTTCTTCAGGTATGTGGTACATCAGCAGGGTACAGGCCTCGTCAAGTGAAACCAGCTTTAGGATAGTATTTTCGTCTTTATCAGAACTGTGTACATGATGCAAAATAGGATATGCAGCATGGTTTTTGGCATAGCGGAAAATATTGGATGCCAGTGTTGAAAACTGATCTGAAAGTCCTTCAAAGTTTTGACCATCATAGCCATTGATAAGCATATTTTCAGGCGATTCCCCCAGGCTGGCAATTTGTAGACTCAGGGTAAGCTTTTCTATTATATTGTTTATTACCGGTACAATATAGGTAATGCTGATGGTTACAATGGTAAATCCGGATACCGAAACAATAGAAGTAAGAACCATCCAGAAGTTGCCCTGGGGTTGGTATTCTCCTAAACCAAGGGTGGACAATGTATATCCGGTAAAATAAAGTTTCTCAATAAAGGTGGCGTTTTCTTTGGTCTGACTATCGATTACTGATGAGGCATCAAATGCATAAATAAAAGTAACGCTAAACCATATCAGAATTAACCATGTGGCTATCATGGTAATAATTATGGCTAAACCTTTGTAATCGAGGAATTTGTTAGCGCCATTATTTCCTGTAAGTACTTTATAAAGAGTGGCAACTGAAATTGTTATAGATTCCGTAATAAATCCGGCTCCTTTAGGTATAAACACTGTTTGCATGAAGTCAAACGTAACAGCAATTAATAAACCAATTCCAATGATTAAAAAAATGGTATTCATTTACTAAAAAGTTTAATTTTTTGGCTCTTTTTTTAAGAATTTACTATTTATTTACTGCGTGTTTATTCATTGCACTTTTTCCTGTTTTTATTTAAACAATGGATAATACCAATTGTTGAGCTTACAGAAAAACGGAATAATTATGCAGCTAAGCTGGGATCTTTATTTAAATCTCTTTATCGCCATGCTTTCCATTATAAATCCTGTGGGCATTGTTCCCATGTGGACGGAATTAACCGGAGATAAGCAAGTTAAGGTGCGACAGCGTGTAGCTTTTTTACTAACCCTAACGGCTGTAATCATACTGCTGGTATTTCTTTTCAGCGGTAAGTATCTTTTGCAGTTTTTTTCTATCGATATACCTGTGTTTAAAATTGCCGGCGGCATTTTGTTGCTTACGGCAGGTCTTTCCATGGTAAGTGGTAATGCAACAAATTTGAAGAACAGGGAAGAGGATGGAGAATCGGTTTTTATAGTGGCCAAGAAAAGGTTTAAAAAAATTATGGTGCCTATGGTTATACCACGGCTGGCCGGTCCGGGTTCTATCACTACCGTAATTCTATATGGTTCAAAAGGTGAATCACTGGCAGATTATGGCATCATGGGAGCTGTAGCAATAATTACAATGTTTATTCTGTTTATGGTGTTTACCTTTTCACATCATATTGAAAAGAGAGTGGACAATATCATATTTGTAATATTCACAAGGCTCTTTGGAATAATTGTTACCGCCATTGCGCTTCAATTCATGCTGGAAGGTCTGGGTGAGGTATTTCCAAACTGGATGGAGGGGGTATCTGAGATTGAGAAATCAGAAGAGAGTACAAAAAATTGAATTTAATAATGGAGTGGAATCTTTATCTTAACTTTTTTGCCGCCATGTTGGCGATTATAAACCCAATTGGTATTTTTCCCATATGGAGTGAGCTTACCAATGATGCTTCTAATAACATACGTAAACGGGTTGCTTTCTTAATGATCCTAACTTCTTTTGCAATACTCGCGGTCTTTTTGGTATCTGGTAAATACCTCTTGCAGTTTTTTTCTATTGATCTTCCCGTGTTTAAAGTAGCAGGCGGAATATTGTTGTTAAATACGGGTATTTCCATGGTAAAAGGTTCTGCCACACGTTTAAAAAACCGAAAAGAGGAAGGTCCATCTGCATATTCCATTGCCAAGCAACGATTTAGGAAAATAATAGTGCCATTGGCCATTCCTGCACTTGCAGGCCCTGGTTCTATCACCACAGTTATATTGTTTGGAACAAAGGCTGATTCTTTCATTAACTTTCTCATGTTGGGTGCAGTGGTATTTGTATCCTTTTTAATACTTTTAATTGTATTTGTAAATGCCCGCTTTTTTGAGAAAAAGGTTGATGGCATTGTTTTCAGCATATTTACTCGCATTTTTGGTATCATTGTTACGGCTATAGCTATTCAGTTTATGGTTGAAGGACTTGGCGAAGTGTTCCCGAACTGGCTTGAAGGTGCTTCTGTATTAGAAGATCCTAATAGTAATAGTGGATCAAGCCAGTAAAATTTTTCATAATGTAAGGACAGAGATTAAATTCCGACTAAGGATAAGAACTTAAATGCCTAATACCTGATAAACATGAGAACTTATGCTATTTGCCCCGTTTCTAAAGAAACGATAGATGAGAACCTTGCCCGCCTTAACGCGGGATTTGTGTTTTTGATATTGATATTTTTTTGGTTTACCCAAAGTATTATTCCCATCGCCTTTTTACTGGCCGATTTTGCGCTCAGGGCGTCCGGTAACGGAAAATACAGCCCTGTAAGTGTTTTTTCACGTACCATTTTATCAGCGCTTCCGCTTCAGATAAGAGCCATTAATGCCGGCCCCAAATTGTTTGCTGCACGCGTGGGTGCAATTTTTAGTTTACTGATTCTGGTGTTTTTACTTTTGGAATACCATTCTGCTGCCTTTATTGTTTCTGGAGTGCTGGGTTTCTTTTCCTTTTTAGAGTCCGCATTTAATTTCTGTGTGGCCTGCAAGATTTATCCACTGCTCTATAAATTGCTTTATAAAACAGACAATGTTTGATCATGGATAATTTTCAGTTTATAAATACCCGAATAGCTTTTTGAATTTTGCTTTATGATACAGGTTCAGCCCATTTGGATTCTTACGGTGCTTTTCCATAGGACCATAGGTTTTCCATTCCATGCTTTTGAAGCCTGCTCCTGCAGGTCAGATAGTAAATTGCGGTACAATATCGGATGAAAAACTAATTGATTCTTTTTTTGGCCTGGGTTGTTGATTGCATTGTCTGAATGGAAATCAAGCAGCATTTGGATGACTCAGACCAAATTTCGGGTAAAGTCAGGACTATCAAAGCCCTCATATGCCAAATGCTTCGGCTGATGATAATACCAAAGGCCTGAATGACCACAACAAGTTACAAACTTGCGGCAGGATGCAGGGGAAATCATAAAACCCCAACAAAATGGATATATAACTCCAGGCCAATTGCCCCGGAGGGGTTACATATTTGTAGAAAA
>JBEPYD010000308.1:0-5487 GCA_041641575.1 Bacteroidales bacterium | reverse complement strand
CATATACCTGCAGGTAGGTGGAGGCAGTCTTAGACATGCCGAGGTGAAAGTAATTGTGCTGCATTTTGATAAAGTGTTTGGTGTTTGGCAACTACAAACATATATATACATAAACACATATGCAAATATGTGTCTGTCATATATTATCTTTTATCTGATAAAACAGCAGTTTTCGAAATTTGTTGTAATATTATGTTCAATAAAAAATTTAACTATAAAATACAAGTTGTTGATATATAGTTATTTAAGTCGTTTTTGTTACTAAAATAAATATCGTTTTACATTCCGGATTTTTCTGTTTAAAAACATCTTTAACAGCATAAAGTTATGCATCTTCCTCCTTCACTACATAAAGCTGACCGGTTTCATATTTTACCACCTTTACAGGGGTATTTTTCTCAATGTATCCGGTTAAAGACTTTGCATCGTAAATTTCATCATCGATAATAATTGAACCGGAAGGCCGCAGGACTGTTCGGGATATCCCGTTTTTTCCAACCATGGATTTGAAGAGCGGATCAACGCCCACATATCCATCTGCCTGATTCTGTACAGTTTCAAGTGCCAGCCCATGGAAAAAGCTGGATGCAAAAAAGAATTTGGAGAGGTATATGGAAAGTACAATGGAAGTGAAAAGCGAACTAAGCACAATAAAAAGTGCCCTGATAATGGCTGTAATTCCAATAGAAACATCTTCCATTTCAAAAACGATGTTGTCAACCATGGCAAGTGTGAGCCCGGTAACGAGAAGTGCCACCCCGCCAAAACCGGCAATGCCAAAACCGGGTATCACAAATATTTCAAGCGCGAGTAGAATTAAACCTCCTATAAACAACAAAATCTCCCAGTTTTCGGCTATTCCTTCCAGGTAAAGGGGTAAAAAGTACAATATTGCAGCTACTCCGGCAGCAGCAATGGGGAATCCGATTCCGGGGGTTTGCAATTCAAAATAAATACCACCTACTATCAGCATAATCAATACTCCCTGAATAACAGGATTCAAGAAGAACAGGATTATTTTTTCAAGGCTGCTTATTTGATATTCTACGGTTTCATATTTTTCTATCCCTGCCAGTGCCAATACCTCTTCCATATTTTCTGCTATACCATCGGCGTAGCCAATATCCAGGGCTTCTTCTGCCGTAAGTGTAAGTACTTTTCCAGTATCTATTACACCTTCAATATAGGTGGAGGGGTCTACCATAGCCTCGGCAATTGCAGGGTCTCTTCGCCATTCTATTATCGTATCGTTGCCACGAATTACAGTGTCTTTTCCCTGCGCTTCTGCCGTTGCGCGCATGGTGCTGCGCATGTAACTCTGGTATTTATCAGGTGCTGCTTCACCAGTTTGGTTAACAACGGTGGCAGCACCAATATTACCACCCGGACGCATGTAAATACTGTCGCAGGCAATGGAGATCAGGGCTCCTGCTGATGCAGCATTGTTATCAATAAATACGTATACCGGAATTTTACTGTTTAAAATGCGGGTGCGGATGCTGTCTGCTGCATCAACCAGGCCCCCGTATGTATTCATATGAATAATAATGTAGGAGGCATTCATGGCCATGGCTTCCTCAAACCCGCGCTGGGTAATGCGCACCGTTCGCGGGTCAATCTGTTGTTTAATGGGTATGATATAAACCAGGGTGGCATTATTGTTATCAGATTCGCCATTTTCCAGCGTTCCGCGGGCACTTGTGAACAATAATATAATTGCTGCCAGGATATGCATCCTGCGGAAAATCGTAAAATTATTTTTCATATATATTTACCTTACTGTTTAGTTTGTTATTACAGCTACATTTACTCCCGGCGTGCAAAATTGGGTCTTTATCCTCTGCAACTTCACAGGATTGCATATTACAAAGATATTCCAAAAACAAGTTTAATCCTGCTCTTTTGTTATCCGTTAAAGCGTAGCTGATATTTTTATTTAAATATTCCTGCAGATTGAATGATGCTGGTGTTTCTTCGCCGGATAACATGCTGATTGATTGCTCCTTATGTTGCAAACCCCATTCCAGGGCTTGATTAAAACGGTCTAAAAATGGTTGTGAAATTTCGGTGTTTGAAGTCCACGTGGCAAATACAAATGGCAGTCCGGTAAAATTTTTCCATTCAGCTGACAAATCATACGTATAATTGCTTTTGGATGCAATTTCCAGAGACCGATCGCCGATAACAAGGGCCGCTGTTCTGTCTTTTATAACAGCTTCTTCAAAATGTGGAAACCCTTTTTTAAAGATTATTTCTTTTTTCCAGAATTGCCGGGCCAGTATCTGCACAAGCATGGCAGATGTTCTTGATTGGTAATCCAGATATATGGTGTCAATTTTATCCAGCGGAACCTGGCTGCAAAGTAGCACGGTTTTAACTTCACCATTGGCTCCCAGACAGTAGTTGGAAATGATGTGGTAGTCTTTAAAAAGGGGCAGGGTAGCCACCGGCACCAGTCCGATGTCTGCCTCAGCATGCAATAATTTTTGCGCACATGCAGCAGGATGATCCAGGGTAAGTTCAATTTCATCCAAAATACCGGATTGCATAATTCCATATATAAATGGAATGGAGTTGGAATATGAAACGGCAGAAATTTTTATCTTTTTTGTCATCGGATCATCAGCGGCACAAAATCAGAGTTCTGAGTTGGCTTAAAATATGTAGTTTCTAATATGATACGAAGTTACGAAAAGATTTATTTGAAAATACACAGGAAATGCTGAAAATCTTGAAATAACTTGATAGGTGTATGTTCTTAAACTATCAAATAAACAAAAATTGATGCAATACCATGCCTTTTCATATGTAATTTGCAGGTGCGGAAAATAAGTCTGATAAATCATTTATTCATTTTGAAGAGTTTTTGAAATCGGATTAATGATAAAAGTTTTACGATTTAAAGTTGAACCTAAAGCATGTTTATTTGGACATGATGGACATTTCAAAATTTATATCTTTGTGCTCTCAAAATTTTTAAGTTTATGGATATAACATTACTCACAACAATTTCACCGGTTGATGGCAGGTACCGGAACAAGACGGATGAATTATCGCTGTATTTTTCAGAATTTGGGTTGATAAAATACCGCGTTCTGGTGGAAATTGAATATTTTATTGCACTTTGTCAATGGCCTTTGCCTCAGCTTATGGATGTGGACCCCAAGCAATTTAAACCCCTTCGAAAAATTTACAAGGATTTTACAATAGAAGATGCTTCAAGGGTTAAAAAAATAGAAGAAACCACCAACCATGATGTAAAAGCAGTTGAATATTTCCTGCGGGAGAAGTTCGATGAGTTAGATCTTTCTGCTTACAAAGAGTTTATTCATTTTGGATTGACCAGCCAGGATATTAACAATACAGCTGTGCCTCTTTCCATAAAAGAGGCTTTGTATGAGGTGTATTATCCATATCTGCAGAAAATTATTGAAGATTTAAGTGCGTTTGCTGAAAAATGGGCTGATATTCCCATGCTTGCGCGCACCCATGGCCAACCGGCTTCCCCCACACGGCTCGGGAAAGAGATGCTTGTTTTTGCTGAAAGATTGCGCCAGCAAAGGGTACTGCTTAAAAGTATTCCCGGTTCTGCTAAATTTGGAGGTGCCACAGGCAATTTCAACGCCCACCATGCAGCCTATCCAAATATTGACTGGATTGCATTTGCAGATAATTTTGTAAATAAAATTCTCGGGCTTGACCGCTCCCGCGTTACCACCCAGATAGAGCATTATGACAACCTGGCGGCCATATTTGATAACCTGAAACGAATCAATACCATACTGATTGACTTTTCACGGGATATATGGACGTACATTTCAATGAATTATTTCAAGCAGAAAATTAAAAAGGGCGAAGTTGGATCTTCGGCTATGCCACATAAGGTAAATCCCATTGACTTTGAAAATGCCGAAGGTAATTTTGGTATTGCAAATGCTATTTTCGAGCATCTTTCAGCGAAATTACCTGTTTCAAGATTACAACGGGATTTGACTGATTCTACAGTGCTGCGAAACATTGGCGTTCCACTGGCACATACATTGATAGCTTTTAAATCGCTTACCAAAGGCATGGATAAGTTAATTATTAACGAGAATGCAATTACTGCTGAACTCGAGGATAATTGGAATGTGGTTGCAGAAGCCATTCAAACCATTTTACGCAGGGAGGAATACCCACATCCTTATGAAGCACTTAAATCGCTAACGCGCACAAACACAGGTATTACACGTGATTCACTGCACCAATTTATTGACGGACTTGAAGTGAAAGAAGAGGTGAAAAACGAATTAAAACGAATCACACCTATGAACTATACCGGCGTGCGGTTTGCCAAATAGGCGAAACGTCCTCTTAAAGGCAAGGGTAATGCTGTTTTTATACTTCAGGTATTTTAATTTGTTTCGGGTTATGTTTCTGAAGTGAAAGTGCTTATTGCAAGAATTGTGCAGCAGCCAAAAGCACAGTTTACTCACCTAAAAAAGCATTTTAGCAGCAAGTAACAAATAGTACTTAAAGGAACAAACAAAAAAAGCCCTTATGAGAAGGAGCGAATAAACCAATGCTTCAGTAAGTTGTTCTTGTATAAAAGGATAACTGATGATGAAAAAAATTTTCTCTTTTGCTTTATTGCTTCAAATTACATTCTTTTCTACGCTAAAGGCACAAAATCCTGATCTTGATGAAATTTCGCGTAAAAGTATTGAAGTGAATAAGAAGGGCATGATGGTGCTCGGCTCCTGGGCCGTGGCTAACATAGGTACAGGAATTTATGGTGCCCTGGCAAATGAAGGCCCCAATAAATATTTTTATGAGATGAATGCCATTTGGAATGGTGTAAATCTGGGTTTAGCCGGATTTTCTCTCCTGGGATACGCAAACACTTCCTTTGAAAATACCACGCTGGCAGATTTGGTGAAGCAGCAACATGGAAGTGAAACAGCTTTTATTGTAAATGCCGGACTTGATGTGGGTTATATGGCCTTTGGCCTGTACCTGAGAGAATTGTCACTTAATGACCCTGATAATGCTGCACGCTGGAAGGGGTATGGCAATTCAATCTTACTGCAGGGAGGGTTTTTATTTGTTTTTGATGTGGTGATGTACGGTTTACAGCGTTCACGCACAAAGCAGTATGTATATCCACTTTTGGAAAATGTCAGCATTTCACCCACGGGAATGAGCTTTAAGTATACCTTTTAAAAATTATTATTTTTCTTTTTAATAATGACCCTTACCTTAGATCCTATTGGAAATACCTTATAAAAGGCACTTGCTGCTGTCGTGCTTGAATAAGTCTGCCATTTTATCAATTCAAATCCTGTAATTTCAGCCAGCATTTTAAACGATTTCTTTGTGTACTCGTTGCAATGCCCCGGCTTGTATCCTTCGGGATATTTTTTTTTGCTAATCCCTGTTTTTTCTTTAAATCGTTTAAGTTTGGAACCAAATCCTTCAATGTGAGGAAATTCCAATTCAGCAAATCCT
>JBEPYD010000307.1:0-5493 GCA_041641575.1 Bacteroidales bacterium | reverse complement strand
CAATATCTACCTGGTCGTAATTCAGCCGCATTAATCTCTCAAAATATTCCCGCACAGGGTAATATTTAATATCACTTGAACTCAGGGAAGAAACACCCATTTCGGCACCTTCCATAAACAGTTCTTCGGCCCGGTCCATCACACGGCTTGCTTCAGCAAATGGTGTTTCTTTGCTGCCAATTATGGTAATGTACTTACTTAAATCCCGAACTTTCTCTAATGCAAGACTATCTACTGCAGCTTTACGCTGCGGGCTGAGGTTATCCTGTGCATAACCAATTGTGGCAGACAGGAAAAATATTGAAATGATTACAATTACTTTCGTTTTCATGCTTATCTATTTTTATTGAAATGAAATACCAATCAATTATTTTATCAATTCCAGTTCTTTTATTTTACCACCGGGGCCAAGGATGACTTTGTCAACACGATTCTTGCTTTGGCCTACATCCTTCAGGTAATTTAAATATTTATCAATGGTGGTGGGTTCATCGTAATCTACAATATCACCTGATCTGCTGATGATGATAAGCACCAGGGCATTGGGTGAAGTAAAGTAGTTAAGTGTTTGGCTAATTTTCTGATTTGCCTGGCTGGTATTGTTTGCCTGCCCGGCTGCAGCAATTTCTCTGAAATTTTGTTCCAATTGCTGTTCCATGGATAGGTTTCCGGTATTTGCTTCGCGCTGTCTCCGCAACTCTTCTTCACGCTGCTGACGGAGTAATTCCTCTTCCCGCTGCTGCTCAGCCGCCTTCATTCGGTTAATTTTAGCTTCAACCTGCGCAATCAGGTCATTTACTTCTTCATCCTCAATTTCCAGGTCTTTAATATCCGCAAGTTCCTGCTCCATTTCTGCAACGCTCATGGTATTGCTTTCATCAAGCATGGCCAAAAGACGGTTTTTTGTATTTTCTACGAGTATTTTTTGCTGCGCCTCTTTTTCTGCTGCAAGTTTTTTGGCTTTACACCCTGTTAATCCGTTGGCAAATACTGCCAAAATCATAATAATAACCAGGTTCTTTAAAGTGCTGGTACGGATATTCATCCCAAAAGGAATAACAGCTGTACGCTTGGTTCTTTTAATTATTTTCATCTTACCGTCCATGATATTAGGTTTATATTATTGGTTTAGGTTTGTATAACGCTGCTTCTATATATAAAAATTGTACCAAAATTAAAAAAGAGCCAACAAAGATTAGTCTTTTACACTGCTTTTTATCAAGATATTAAAATAGTTATCAACAGCTTAAGAGCGGGAAGGAATATTTTTCAATTCACTTTTAAATTCACAGGAAGCACAACCGCCACAAACAGCACCGGAGCTTTTTTTAAAACTTTCGGCTATAATCCTGTAAAGCTTATAAAATGTATATAAAAATGCGAGTGCTACGATTATGTATGTCAATATTTCCTGTATCATTACATGAAGAATTTACCGGTTTGATAAACAATAAATGACAAAATCCACGCCAAAGTGGTGGAGTAAACCATGGTAAATAAAGCCCATTTCCAGCTTCCGGCTTCTTTTTTAATGGCTGCCACTACAGCAATACAAGGGAAGTACACCAAAATAAAAATAAGAAAAGAAATGGCTACCAGTGGCGTAATCACAACCTCTCCGGCTTTGGGACCCGTTTGATATTTCTGTTCCTGTAGTTTTTTAGCCAGCGTAGATCCAAACTCATCTTCCTCACCCGGCGGCGCCTGGTAAAGCACGCCAAGGGTACTTACCACAATTTCCTTGGCGGCGATGCCGGTAAGCAGGCCAACGCTCATTTTCCAGTCGAAGCCCAGGGGTGCCATCACGGGTTCAACGGCTCTTCCTAATCTACCGATGTATGAATTCTGCTGACGCAGGCTTTCCTGCTCAATGCGCAGTTCATGTAGCAACGAGTCTGTTTTTTCTGCAGCGGGAGAATCGGGTAAAAGTCCGCTACCGGTTTCTGCAAATGCCTGCTTTTTTTGCTGCAAGGCTGTAATCTGTTCCTGCATCCGGCGGGTTTCTTCATTGCCTGTGGGAAAATACCCAAGGGCCCAGATAATAACGGAAGCCACCAAAATAACACCGCCCATTTTTTTCAGGTATTGCACAGCCTTGCTCCACATATGCCGCACCACTGCACGGAGCGTTGGCAGCCGGTAGGGCGGCAGCTCCATCACAAACGGAATGTCTTCTCCTTTGAAGATGGTTTTTTTGAAAACGATGGCAGTACCCACGGCCAGAGCCACACCCAGACCATAAAGGAAAAATAATACCGTGCCCGGATTATCAGGAAAAAAAGCGGCGATAAACAATACATACACCGGTAACCTTGCACTGCACGACATAAATGGATTAATAAGAATGGTGAGCAGGCGATTGTTGCGGTTTTCAATGGTGCGGGTGGCCATTATGGCAGGTACATTGCATCCAAAACCCATAATAAGCGGGATGAAAGACCGGCCATGAAGGCCTATCCGATGCATTACTTTGTCAATGATAAAAACAGCACGGGCCATGTATCCCGTATCCTCCATAAGAGAGATGAAAAAGAACAGCAGTACAATGTTGGGCAGAAATACGATTACCCCTCCTACCCCGTCAATAATGCCATTGACCAGCAAGTCTTTCAGCATACCGGGTGGCATGTAGAGGTTTACCAGGTCGCCGGTGAATACCACCAGTGAATCAATCCATTCCATGGGATAGTTGCCAATGGTAAAAGTGGCCTGAAACATCAGCCACATGAAGAAGATAAAAATAGGAATCCCGAATAAACGGTGGGTTATAATGGTATCGATAATTTCTGTTTTCCGGCGGCGCTTTTCCACGCCCTCTGTATATGTTTCCTTAAGTGCTCCGGCAATAAAACCATATTTGGCATCCGTAATAATGGTTTCCGTATCCTCGTGAAAGATATGCTCCAGGCGTTGAATTTCTTTTTCCGCTGTATCTACAATCTCTTTGTAATTCCCGCAGTCAGCAATGGGCTTGCGCTTAATGGTGGAATCTTTCTCCAAAAGCTTAATGCTCAGATAGCGTGAAGAGAACAAATCAGTGACATGGAAATTGGCCTCATGTTTAATCGTATCCTGAACTTTATTAATTGAGTACTCCAGCTCCTTGCCATAGTTGATGTGGATATGCCGCAGGGTTTTATCTTTGTCGGCATATACATTTATCACCTTATCAAACAACTGATAAATCCCCTGCCCCTTGCTACTAACCGTTGGCACAAAAGGTATACCAGTCATTTTCCCCAGTTCGTCGTACCGGAAACGGTCACCGCGGCCCGACATTTCATCGAACATGTTCAGGGCCACGATTACTTTTATATCCATATCAATGAGCTGGGTGGTAAGGTACAGGTTACGTTCCAGGTTGGAAGCATCCACCACGTTTACCACAATATCAGGTACATGTTCGGCAATATAATTACGGACGTATAACTCCTCGGGGGAATAAGCACTGAGTGAATAAGTGCCGGGCAGGTCTACAATTTTAATATCGTAGCCCTTGTATTTAAAATGTGCTTCCTTGGAATCCACAGTTACCCCGCTGTAGTTTCCCACATGCTCGTGAGAGCGTGAGGCATGATTAAAAAGCGTAGTTTTGCCACTGTTGGGATTGCCCACCAGTGCCACGTTGATGTTTTTCCCTTTTTTCTTCGCACCCAGCTTCAGCACATCTTCGGTAATCACGCCATCGTACCCGGTAATTTCCAGGTTCTGGGCCTCTTTTTCGGTAATAACCTCAATAAGCCGCGCCTCATTGCGGCGCAGGGATACCTCATAGCCCATTATGCTATACTGAATGGGATCTTTAAGTGGTGCGTTCTTCACTACCTGCACCTTTTTCCCTTTGATAAACCCCATTTCAATGATCCGCTTACGAAAAGCCCCCCTCCCTTTCACCTTCGTAATTACACCGGATTGGCCATTGGTAAGTTCTGAAAGAATCATATATTATTTCGGGTTGTTTATTCTTATTAAGATTAAATTGCAATATTACTTCATAATTTGCATTTTATCACAGGTTCATTTAACAAATCGGGGTTTATGGGACTGGGAAATATTGTGGGTCTGAAGCAGACAGGTTTTTATTAGAATATAGATTCATTGTAAGTGTGAAGCTGAAATTGCTGTTGTTTTTTCATTCTATTTTTTATTGAACTAATTGGAATTAAAAAAAGTATCAGGAAAAGCCATGCTGATTATTAGTCATGGCTTTGATTTATTGAGAGATGGCTGAACTGAACTCACCGGGTGACTTTGAGTCACCCGGTGAGTTCAGTTAGGTTCGGTTAAAACAGCCCCAAATGCTGTGGAGTATCAGATCGTTTCGATTCAGCGAATCCTTTAACTGGTGAATATAGAAGCTTTAGTAAATTTCAATTCCAGTATGGTGCGATTGGGAGTAGGGGTTTATTAGATGAGTTGAAAGAGGCAACCCGATTTCAATTCCAGTATGGTGCGATTGGGAGTTAATAAAGCAATCCGTTTGTAATGTCCTTACTTCCTATTTCAATTCCAGTATGGTGCGATTGGGAGTACCTTATTCACAAAGTTATGATTGATGTGGATGTTATTTCAATTCCAGTATGGTGCGATTGGGAGCGAATTGTCAAACGTTGGAGCACTATCAACACGAGAATTTCAATTCCAGTATGGTGCGATTGGGAGTAATCCACATCATTAGCTCCCGGGCTTTCATACCAATTTCAATTCCAGTATGGTGCGATTGGGAGTGTAGTTTTTTGCATGTGGCCAGTAGTATTTTAGTAATTTCAATTCCAGTATGGTGCGATTGGGAGTTTGCAGCCCAATCAGGCCGGCGAAAATAAATACCCATTTCAATTCCAGTATGGTGCGATTGGGAGCAAAAATATAATCTCACTCCGCCATTTTACATTTTCCATTTCAATTCCAGTATGGTGCGATTGGGAGTGGAAGTGAATAAAAGAGGTGAACTTGCCATATCATTATTTCAATTCCAGTATGGTGCGATTGGGAGACCAGAACAGAATATTATAAGTCCGGTATTACAAAATTTCAATTCCAGTATGGTGCGATTGGGAGTGGAGCAACCTTTGTGCGGTCAAATACAGGGGGTAAGATTTCAATTCCAGTATGGTGCGATTGGGAGAGGGCGTTCGCTGGGATTGTCGTTTGTTACTGACAAATTTCAATTCCAGTATGGTGCGATTGGGAGCATGGTAATGCCTTTGAATTTTAATCCGTGCTCAAGTAATTTCAATTCCAGTATGGTGCGATTGGGAGGCTATTGAAGGTGATAGTGGTGATGCCACTATTCCTGAATTTCAATTCCAGTATGGTGCGATTGGGAGTGCCATAATTGTCATGAAGAAATTCACAGAGAAACAATTTCAATTCCAGTATGGTGCGATTGGGAGGGCAGGGCTTAGAGGCGTAGACAATGAACCGGTAATTGATTTCAATTCCAGTATGGTGCGATTGGGAGTGGAACCAACACGCCTTTTCCCTGTTTAATAA
>JBEPYD010000306.1:0-5526 GCA_041641575.1 Bacteroidales bacterium | reverse complement strand
AAGAGCGATTACAAAAGTTTATGAAGGGGAAAGGGTATTCTGCCAATGCTTTTGCAGAAGAAATAAATGTGCAACCCTCCAGTGTTTCCCATGTACTTTCGGGCAGGAACAACCCATCTTATGATTTTATCACAAAAATATTGCTGAGATTTAAAGAGTTAAATGCAGATTGGCTTTTAACCGGTCGTGGGGAAATGTATAAATCAGTTTATCAAACGAACATTTTTCAACAAAATCCACCATTAAAAAAAGAAGACCCTATTAAAGAGGCTGATATATCCAATTTATCGCAAAGCACTCCGAAACCAGGAATTACAGATTCTGAAAATAATTCTGATTTTAATGAAAACGTCGAAAAGATTGTCATTTTTTATAGAAACGGTACATTTAAATCCTATAATCAAAGATAATTAGTTATTTTCAATATGTGAATTATATTTATTAAGGCCTTAAAATACAGTATTTTACATTGCATTTTAGGACTCTTTTCACCTTCTGAGAATCGCATATTTAAAAACTTGTAGTATCTTTGTACAGAATATGAGTATCTATAAAAGGTTTATACGTCCGATCCTGTTCCAGTTTCAACCGGAAACTATCCACCACCTTATCAGTAAATCATTATCTGCGTTTTTCAAACTTCCTTTAACCAAAAGTATTTTCAATTCTTATAATAGCAATAGTCCCACATTAAAAAGAGATGTTTTTGGTCTCACTTTTAAATCGCCCGTAGGTTTGGCAGCCGGATTTGACAAAGATGCTCACTTATTCCGCGACTTTTCTGCTTTTGGTTTTGGATTTATAGAAATTGGTACTGTAACTCCGGTAGGACAACCTGGTAATCCTAAACCCCGTTCGTTTCGTTTACCAAAAGATAAGGCTTTAATTAACCGAATGGGCTTTAACAATTTAGGAGTTGATGAAGCTGTATTAAAACTCAAAAACCGGCCGGCAGATTTAATCATCGGTGGAAATATCGGAAAAAATACTGCAACTCCCAACCATGGTGCAGTGGATGATTATGCTTATTGTTTTGATAAGCTATATCCATGGGTTGATTATTTTGTTATCAATGTTAGTTGTCCAAATATTGGTAATCTGGCAAAATTGCAAAACAAAGATGAATTGTCAGCAATCATGGAGCGAATTACTTCCATAAGAAAAACTAAATCTCCATACCGTCCGGTGCTTATTAAAATAAGTCCGGATTTGAATACACAGCAGATAGACGAAGTGCTTGAGATTATTGATAAAACCGGTATTGATGGTGTGGTTGCAACTAATACTACAATTTCCCGCGAAGGTTTATCCTATAGCAGTCATGAAGTTGAGAAAATTGGAAATGGCGGATTAAGCGGAGCACCACTTACCGAACGATCTACCGAAGTAATAAAATATATTCACGATAAAACCGGAGGAAAGTTACCCATTATTGGTGTAGGAGGAATAATGACTCCTAAAGATGCGCTTGATAAAATTCATGCAGGTGCTTCGCTCGTACAGATTTATACCGGATTTATTTATGAGGGACCGGCTTTTGTAA
This sequence comes from Bacteroidales bacterium, assembly GCA_041641575.1. GTDB lineage: Bacteria > Bacteroidota > Bacteroidia > Bacteroidales > JBEPYD01 > JBEPYD01. Next base: position 3,983 of record JBEPYD010000306.1, on the reverse strand, counting down.
AACGCCTCAATAAATTATTATCCACAGCGATCAATTAATAGGCACAGGTAAACCCTTTCGTTTTGCATTTAATTTTATTGCGCGGGTAGTATTTAGTTTTCTTCCTTCCTGGTACGCAACAATAAAAGCGCGCTGCACATTACTTTCCTGCATTAACGCTTTTGCATCTGCAAATGTATCGAACTCACCGATAGAATATTTAAACCATTTCCCTTCCCTGCGTAAATCAATTTTTTCTTTACCAGGATAAATGGTCCTTCTAATGTATTCATCAGACATGGGAATGGTATGTGCGGCTATTTGCACCTTGAAGACTATCGGAGCAATAGTAGGATCTCCTGGTGGTGGTGCCTCTGGTACATCAATAGCAGCGAGAAGTGTGTCTTTTTCTTCTGGAATCACCTGTGGTTTATCAACAAAATAATCTCTTGGTCTCACGTAATCGTCCCAAACATAAGGATACTCCACCGGCCAATCCTGAAAAACCCGCACCGTACGTGCCAGACTTCTCAATCCTAAATATTCCAAATCTATTGCTTCACCAAAATTTTGCCTTGCTCCTATAAAGTTTCCATCTGCTACGGAATCATTGGCTCTTCGGCTTCGCATCTCAGCTTCACGCAAAAATTTATAACTTTTTGTTTCTAAATATTTGGGTCTACCCAATTCTTCAACAAACCGTGGCTTTATGGTATGATAAAAAGTTTGTATTTGCTCCTCATAAATTTCTTTAGAGAGAAGGATACCTTTGTTATATATTTCATATGCTTCTGTTAATTGTTCCAATGATTCTTCATTTCCTTCTCCTACTGAAACTAATGCTTCAAACTTATTTCTACCTTCCAAGATATACTCCGTAGCTTTTTCAAGTTTTCGTAATTCTGATTTTTCGTGCTTAAGGTAAAGGCTATGATTAATAAGTGTATCCGTTTGCGCATGAGATAAAATTGAATTACCAAATATTACCAACATGCAGGCAAAGAAATAAAAAAGGCATTTACGGCTTGTCATTGTTTTTATGGAAAAGGTTTTATTAGCAAGAAACGAGAAATTAGCAGGAAAGTTACGAAGTTTAACTTTTTATCAAAGGAGTAGCTTTCCGGTAACAGGCTTTAAATTACCAGATTTATTTATGAAACTATTTTTTGTGTTTTATCGTAATAAAATATGGCATGATTTTTATATATAATTAGTAAAGATTTAATACCTTTATGCTTGTGAAAAAAATTATACATATAATCTCATTCTTTATATTTTTAATTGTATTTACCGGCTTTTCAACCGCCAGTGCAAATACCAGTATTTCTTTCCCGGTATTGGAGAATATAATTATTGAAGATAATCCCCTTCTTAAATCAAAACCCAAGGTATATCCGAACCCTTTCGTTTCAGAATTCACCCTGGTAATGGAGGCAAATGATAATGCCAAAGTTAAATTACAATTGCACAACGTAATTGGAAAACATATCTGGAGTGGAGAAGAGATGCTGCAGGCAGGTTCAAACAGGTTTACTTATACTTTTGATAATATCGAAAATGGAATATATTATCTTACCATTATTCATGGAGATAATAAGAAGACACAGAAAATTGTTAAGAAATAACTTATAGAATTATAATTTTCAGAAAGAAGAGGTTCCCAAAATTGGGTGCCTCTTTTTTTATAAAAGTGTGTAAGGTGTAACCTGGTAAACATAATAATTTAGCCAGTTAGAGAAGAGTAAGCTGGCATGACTCTTCCAACGCATGGCAGGCTCCTTCTCCGGATCATCATCAGGAAAGTAATTTTTCGGAATTTGAATGTCCAATCCCTTGTTTTTATCTCTCAAATATTCATCTTTCAAAGTTGTCGGATCATATTCAGAATGTCCGGTAACAAAAACATTCCTCCCATCTCTGGAAACTATCAGGTAAACTCCTGCCTCAGGTGATTCACTTATAATTTCAAGATCAGGTATTTTTGCAATATCTTCACTTTTTATTTCAGTATGTCGTGAATGAGGAGCCAGAAACTGATCATCAAACCCCCTTACAATAGGTTCTTTGAAATTAAAAACCTTATGTCTGAAGATACCAAACATCTTTTTATCCAACGGATACTTTTTAATTCCATAATGATAATAGAGTCCGGCCTGGGCTCCCCAGCATATATGTAATGTGGATGTTACATTTTTTTTAGACCATTCCATTATTTCAACCATCTCCCTCCAATAATCAACATCTTCAAATTCCAACTGCTCTATGGGTGCACCGGTTATTATCATTCCATCGAATTTATCCTTGTTAATTTCCCTGAATGTTTTATAAAAAGCTTCTAAATGTTCTTTGGGGGTGTTTTTAGAAGTATGAGAATCGGGTTGCAGCAGCACGATTTCAACCTGAATGGGGGTATTGGATAACATTCTCAATATATGAGTTTCCGTAGTTATTTTCAGGGGCATCAAATTCAGAATAACTATTTTTAATGGGCGTATATCCTGACGCATGGCCCGTGTTTCCTGCATTACAAATATATTCTCTTCACGAAGTTGATCAAGGGCTGGTAAATTATCCGGAATATTCAGTGGCATTGTTTCAATAATGATGGTTTAACAGTGCGAAAATACAACAATTTATATGCTTTATTTTCGGAAAAATAATAAAATTTGAAGCTTTTAGTCTCAAAATCTTCAAAGCAATAAATTTTTACATCTTTTGCTTTCAGTTAAAATATGACTAAATGCTCCCATGTTATGATTAATTCTACTTCACCTTTGAGTTGAAATTTATATATTTGAAAATTCAAAGGACATTTCTACAATATGCCATATTCGAGATTACATGTATTGATAAGCGTTTTCATATTATTGTTACTCCCCTGCTCCATTTTTTCACAGGCACATAAGCGCGGTCCAGATCATATATTTGCAGAAAATTCTGCTAACAATTATTTGTATGTTGGTATAGACAATTATGTTACACTTGAATGTGACCATGACACAAGTGCTGTGGAAAAGTTTCTGAGTTTAAGTTCCGGGCAGATTATTAAAGAAGGGAACAGGTATCTCATCATACCCACACGAGCAGGTTTTTTAAATATTAAAACGTACTTTGTAATGACATCATCAGGAGATACCCTTCTGCATGATGTTGACCGGCTTTCAGTTTTAAATGTGCCACAACCGGTAATACTTTTAAATGATAAGCAAATTAAACATATAAAAAGCATTCCCCGGTATGAGCTAATGAGCAGTGATGGTTTTGAGCTATACTTTTCTGATGATATTCTGGATGCCTCCTCATGGTACAGCATTGAACAGGTATCTATGAGTTACGAATATGGTGGCAATGTGTTTAATTATACCAATAAAGGTGCAATGTTTTCAGAGGAAATGAAGCAAAACATAGCCAATGTAATTCCGGGTAAAGACTTGATATTCAGGATACGAATAAAGAGTCCTGAAAATATTACCAAAGATATTCCATTGTTCAAAGTTCAGGTATATTAGTGATTCCTGAAATGCACAGGTTTTAACCCCTACAACAAATCCAATTTGCATGCCGATACAGGCAGTGCTCGCCTGGGCCTTTATACCGTAACTTAGGCTACTCCTGCGATGCGTTTTATCGTGCTTGCCAGTATTGATAAATATTTTGATATTTTGCTACGGTTCACCAACAAAGTTTTAATAATAAAAAAGGCTGCTTGAATTACAAACAGCCTTTTAAAAGTTACAGCAATTTCGTTATCTATTAAACTGCTTTGGTACCAGCACCTTTAATACCTGAAGGTTTTCCACCTCTGCGCCAATGCTCCTCAATTTCTTCAAGCGATACGCCCTTGGTTTCGGGTATGTAGCGAATCCCCCAAAATATGCCAAGCACCGCAATAATGGCATATACAAAGAAGGAACCTGCAGGATTGGGTTTTATATCATAAGCGGCTTCAATGGCTGCCATGTCAGTTTCCGGAATATCATCTCTGCCAATTACCGCCACCACAT
>JBEPYD010000305.1:4520-5545 GCA_041641575.1 Bacteroidales bacterium | reverse complement strand
TTAACCGGCTGCGCGAAGGCTCAAATATTTCATCGTCAGAGCCCGTTACCGTATGTCCCTTTTCCTGCAGCGCAAGGGCCACATTATGCATGGCGGCACCTCCTATGGCTATTAAATGTATCTTCAAGAGAAAATTATTTTAAAATTGAACCAAGATAAGATCGTACAAAGGTGTCTGAAAAGTTTAATCATGGCATGCTTAAAAAGTTCAAAATTCACCTCCTTCATCCTGCCTGGTGATTGCTTTCAGCCAACCTGTGCCGTTAAAGGTATTTAATTTTACCTGAAGTTACCAAGTGCTGAAACAATATTTCGTTTTATACTGTTACCACTTTTTAATCCTAATGATACTTTACATGAGCAAGAGAAAAATTTATTCGTTGAATTTTACAAACTTCAAAATTGATGGCGGCGTCATGTTTGGTGTGATACCTAAAATGCTGTGGCAGAAAAAATATCCGGCCGATGCTGATAATTTATGTTCATGGGCACTTCGTTCCCTGCTTATCGATGATGGGGAGCGCCTGATACTGATTGACAATGGGTTTGGAACAGAAATCGATCAAAAAACACTTGATCATTATCATCTTTTCGATACAAAATCAACAGATGAGCTTTTAGCCGAAAACGGTTTTAAGCCTGAAGATGTAACAGATATGATAATTACCCATTTACATCTCGACCATTGTGGTGGCGGTGTAACCCGAAATACAGCCGGAGAGTTGGTCACCGCTTTTCCAAATGCCACCTACCATATATCAAAAGATCAGTGGGAATGGGCCAGCAATCCAAATCAGAGGGAGAAAGATGCTTATTTTCCTGAACACATGGCTGCCATGGAAAAATCCGGCAGGTTAAACCTTGTAGAAAACGAAGGAACTTTGCTGCCCGGGATCGAGGTACGTTTCTTTCATGGCCACACCCGGGGCCAAATGCTACCGTTTATTGGATATCAAGACAAAACCATTGTTTTTGTCAGTGATTTATTGCCTGCCTGGCCTTACATACGCCTGCCATGGATTATG
>JBEPYD010000305.1:0-4510 GCA_041641575.1 Bacteroidales bacterium | reverse complement strand
AAGAAAACTTTCTGGAGGAGGCCTCAGAAAATGGCTACATCCTATACTACCAGCACGATTATACCACGGAATGCAGCACGCTCAAAAAATCTTCACGAGGCATTACAGTGGGTGAGAAATTTCAATTTTCAGAACTGGCAGCGCGTGCATGAAGTTCTATGTACTCTATCAGGCAATGAATGATTTTTATATGTACTTCCTGTATGCGATCCGAATATCCTGTAAAGGGCACACGAATTTCAACATCTGCCATTTGCGCGAGCTTTCCACCATCTTTGCCCGTTAAGCCCACCACCTTCATTTGTCTGGCTTTAGCCACCTTTACTGCCTCAATTATGTTTTCTGAGTTCCCTGAGGTGCTGATGGCAAGCAACACATCATCTTTAAATCCCAGACCGGATACAAACCTTGAAAAAATACCTTTAAAACCATAATCATTGGCTGCACAAGTAATGTGGGCAGCATCAGATATGGCAATGGCCGGCAGGGCAGGACGGTCGTCACGAAACCTCCCGGAAAGTTCCTCGGCAAAATGCATGGCATCGCTCATGCTGCCCCCATTGCCACATGAAATTATTTTGTTGCCTCCATCAATGGCTGATACCAGGAGTTCTCCGGCGCGGGAAATTTGTTTAAAATTATCTTCATTGGCCACAAAGGCCTGCAATACCTCTTGCGCTTCCTGAAAGCTTTTGTAAATGGAATTTTCTTTGTTCATTCTCTTAATTTTCGGGATTCAGTTCCCTTTGAAATAATTTATAAATGCGCTTATACTCATCTGTCCAGCTTGTTGGTTTTACGAACGAATGGGGTTCTACCGGATACACTGCAAATTCCCAATCATCTTTCCCCAACTCTATCAATCGTTGGGACAACCGCACCACATCCTGAAATTGCACATTATCGTCTACCATACCATGGCAAATAAGCAAATCGTCAGCTAAACCTTCAGGGAAATTTATCGGACTGCTCCGATGGTAAGCAATGGAATCTAAAACAGGCGTATTAAGTATGTTAGAGGTGTAGCCATGGTTGTAATGCGCCCAATCTGTTACCGAACGTAATGCCGCCCCTGCAGAAAAAGTTCCCGGATGCTTAAAAAGCGCCATCAGTGTAATAAATCCGCCATATGAACCTCCATAAATGCCAATCCGTTCGGGATCAATTTCCAGCTCATTAACAAGGTATGCCGCGCCATCAATCTGGTCAGAGAGATCTTTGCCACCCATGTGCCGGTAAATAGCCGTGCGCCAGTCGCGCCCATAACCGGCACTTCCGCGGTAATCGATATCGAGCACCGTGTAACCTTCATCTACGAGGAGATTATGAAACATGTACTCGCGAAAATAACTGCTCCACCATTGGTGTGCATTTTGCAAGTAGCCGGCACCATGCACGAAGATAACGGCTGCGTTGTTTTTTATACTGTCAGCAGGTTGATAAAGACGGGCCGGCACTTTTTCACCATCAGCGGCTTCAAAAGAAATAAATGCAGGTTTTCGCCATGGGTATGCCCTGAATAAAGATGAAGGAGACGTGGTAATCTGCTCCATTTTTGCGCCGGGTTCATTTTTCATCAGATACAATTCCCAGGGTTTACTGGAAGTAGAATGCCGCAAGGCCAGGTACTTTTCATCAGGGCTAAGCACCATTTCGTAACCACCATCAACCGTGGTAAGCTGCACCATATCATTTCCCTTGGCAGGCATTTTATAGACATGTCTGATGCCCGGATGTTTTTTATTTGCAGTAAAATACCAGAATTTTTTATCGCGTGACAAAACAGGGTCATATATTTCAAAACTACCCGAGGTAATCTGCTTTGCCTCATCAGATGTTATTTTCTGATGGTACAGATGAGAAAAACCGGTTTTTTCTGAAAGAAACCAAATGTTACTGCCCTCATCAAGCCATCCAAAACTGGCACCGCCCCAGGTATATCCAATACCGGGTCCGGCCACCCAGGCAGAATCATGCTGCCAGTTTAACATTTTAGTATTCTTTTCCAGAACATTATAATAAAAAATCCACCTGTCCTTGTTATCAAGTGAACGTAAATTCCCGATAAAACCGGTACCATCCGGTGACCATTCTACCTCTGTAACAGTGGTTTTTTTTGGCAAACCGTCACCTGTGCGGTTATATATGGCATAATACTCCGGATCATCGGTTATGCCGGGGAAATTTTTATAGGAAAGGGTATGGAAGGTATCATTTTCAAAATCCAGCACACGAACAGACGTCTGGCCATAAGAGGCGCCAACTTTCTTTCGTGCCTTTTTATTTTCGGTAAACCCAGACCGGGTAACAAAATGCGGAACTTCGGTTTGCTTACCTTCTGAATAAGATTCATATAGCATTGCCACAGCAAATTTTCCCGCAGGTGAAGCTTTTACGGAATTCAAAGAGGCCTCACCGGCATCAATTTCAAAAGGGGTATTTGCTTTTTTGGCACGTGCAATACTATCGGCATACGCTTTCTTTTCATCTTCCGCCTTAAATACATCAAACATTTTCCCCTGTTGATCCTCCAGCCATACTTCCTGTGAATCTGTTGCGTTCTCAGCAGGTTTGTTTTCTTTTAACCGGGTAAGCTGTCGGGTAAATCCTGAGCGAAGGTATAATTCGTACAAATCATTTTCTATAGTAAAATATACTTTATCACCCGCTTTACCAGCTGTCAGATCAGAGATTTTCTTATCAAGAGAAATGAGGGGACGGGTTATATATGTTTCCAGATCTTTTAGAAATAGATTATTGTCAATGGTAAAAAGCAATTGAGAAAAATCATTCAGATACACCTTTTCATCAGGATGGAAATATAAATTACCATCTGCGGCCATGGCTTCCGGTGTGGGGGCACCAATTGAATACTTGAACAAACCCGGAACAGGGTTTGCCTCCGGGTTCCATTTAAAGAAGAGTATCTTCCCATCCTCTCCCCATTGAATATCCTGCGGAGCATATCCGCTGAAGCTGGCAGGGTTCTGCATGATTGTTTCCACATCCAGCTTACTTTTTGCCACATTTTGTGCTTGCGAAGGACCATAAAAAAACAGCAGTGATACGATAAAATAGGAAAGCTTGTATAGTTTCATCCCGATAACCAATTGTATTAAAATAAATGCAAAAAATAAGACTTAAGGAGCATTGATTAAACGGGTATCAAAACGCCTTATTGCCATCGGCATAATAGCCGGCAGAAATTCCACGACGCAAAAACCGGTCGTTTTCATTGTTTAAAAAATACAAATAATACTTAAAAACAACAATAGGGCATCTTTAAATACGTATTAAATGGTAAGAATTTTTATCTTTGCCCGATAATTCAAATGCCAAATTACGATTCAAAAACACCGGCCTGTGAAACCTAAAAAAGAAGCAAAAACCTCACGTTTGCGCCTGCAAGGGTCCTATTTCACATCCATTATCAGCATTTCACTGGTATTGTTTCTGCTTGGTCTGGTGGGTTTGCTTATTCTGAATACACGTAAACTCTCTGATCATGTGAAAGAAAACATAGGTTTTAGTGTTATTCTAAAAGATAACGTTAAAGAGGTGGATATCATCCGGCTGCAAAAAAACCTTGATGCCACTGCTTATGTTAAAACTACAGAATACATTACAAAAGACAGGGCAGCACGTGAACTTCAGGCAGAGCTTGGAGAAGACTTTGTAGATTTCTTAGGTTATAATCCATTGCTGGCATCTATTGATGTAAAATTATATGCCGACTATGCCAACCCGGACAGCATTGCAGTTATTGAAAGCGATCTGCAGACTTACCCACAGGTGAAAGAGGTTTTTTACCAGAAATCCCTGGTACACCTGGTAAATGAGAATGTTAAACGTATTAGTTTTATCATTTTAGCTTTCAGTGGCTTGTTGTTCATCATAGCCGTTGCCCTGATAAACAATACCATACGCCTCTCAGTATATTCCAGACGCTTCATTATACGCACCATGCAGCTTGTTGGCGCTACCCGGGGATTTATCCGCAGGCCATTTTTGTATAAAAGCACCTTCCATGGAATTATGGGCGCATTAATTGCCATAGGCCTTATTACTGGCACACTCTATTACCTGGAGAATGAATTTGAAGAATTAATTACATTACAGGATGTTGAAACCCTGGGACTCTTATTCATGAGTGTTATTATTTTAGGGGTGGTTATTAGTTGGGCGTCCACATATTTTGCGGTAAATAAATTTTTAAACATTAAAACAGACGATTTATATAACTAACCCATATCTCCAATGGCCAAAAAACAAAAAAAAGAAGAGAAAGCAAAAATTGATTTTGCGCTTGGAAAAGAAAATTATAAGCTTCTGCTCATAGGATTTGCCATTATTGTTGTTGGATTTATATTAATGGTAGGTGGGAAAAGTGAAGACCCGGAAGTATTTAACCCTGAGATTTTCAATTTCCGCCGCATCACTCTTGCCCCGATGGTTGTGCTTTTTGGATTTCTTTTTGAAATTTATGCCATCATGAAAAAGCCTTCAAAGA
>JBEPYD010000304.1:0-5556 GCA_041641575.1 Bacteroidales bacterium | reverse complement strand
TTACCAAAAAGTATGGCAGTCAGATTGCTGTGAATGATGTTTCCTTTGAAATTTCATCAGGTGAGGTCATAGGCTTTATCGGCCCCAATGGTGCAGGAAAATCAACCCTGATGAAAATTCTCACCGGCTACATAGGAGCTGATTCTGGAAAAGCAGTTGTAGCCGGATATGATGTTACAAAAGACCCGCTAGAAGTTAAGAAAAGCACTGGATACCTGCCGGAGCATAACCCCTTGTATCTTGAAATGTACGTGCGGGAATACCTTAGGTTTATCGCAGGATTGCATCATCTTAAAGGAAATGTAAAGGAACGGATATCTACGATCATTCAGCAGACAGGGCTATCGCCGGAAAGCCACAAAAAAATAGGAAAACTCTCTAAAGGCTACAGGCAAAGAGTGGGCATTGCACAGGCATTACTGCATAATCCACAGGTGTTAATTCTCGATGAACCAACTACCGGGCTTGATCCCAACCAGATTGTTGAGATACGAAATCTAATCTCCGGCATCAGTAAGGAGAAAACAGTGATGCTTTCTACCCATATCATGCAGGAAGTAGAAGCCATTTGCGATAGAATTCTCATCATTAACAATGGAAAAATTGTTGCTGATGAAAAAACCGGGACGATAAAACAATCTGCCGTTGCCAATGAGCAAACAGTGGTAGTGGAATTCAGCGAACCAGTGAGCAAAGAGCCTTTTCTTGACATGGAAGGCATAGATAAAGTTGTTGAAGTTAATCCACTTACGCTTCTCATTCGCTATACAGGCAATGATGATGTAAGAGCCAATGTTTTTAAAGTAGCTGTTAAACATGAATTCCCAGTGGTTGGCCTGCATAAAAAAGAAAAAAGTCTGGAGGAGGTATTCCGTGAATTAACCGGGAAATAATTTATTTATAACATACCACGATAAAGTGTAGCAAAATATTTCATACCTTGCATCATATAAAGCATTTATAAACTTCTTTTGCCGGCATGGTAGATAAAATAATTCAGTTTTCCATTACCAATAAGCTCTTTGTTGGTATCACAGTCCTGTTTCTTATTATTGCCGGTATTTATTCTATCACGCAGGTTCCCGTTGATGCTGTGCCCGACATTACAAACAACCAGGTTCAGATAGTCACCATTTCACCTTCACTGGCACCGCAGGAAATTGAAAAATTTATTACTTATCCTGTGGAAATTGCTATGGCCAATATTCTGAATGTTATTGAGATACGAAGCATTTCCAGGTTTGGGTTATCTGTTGTTACCGTTGTTTTCAAAGATAATGTGCCCGTATTAGATGCCCGGCAGATGGTAAATGAACAAATACAACTTGTAGCGCAGGAATTACCAAAAGCCTATGGAAAACCTGAGTTAATGCCTATTACCACCGGTCTGGGGGAAATTTATCAGTATACACTTGAAGTAGCGCCAGGGTACGAAGGATTATATACACCTATGGAGCTGCGCACCATACAGGACTGGATTGTAAAGCGGCAATTATCGGGAATTCCTGGTATTGTAGAAATCAGCAGCTTTGGAGGATTCCTTAAACAATACGAAGTAGCTGTTAATCCGCAAAAATTGCAGAGTCACCATGTTTCTTTTGAAGAGGTTTACACAGCCCTTGCAGAAAACAATCAGAATACCGGTGGCAGCTACATTGAAAAAAATAACAATGCCTATTATGTGCGTTCCGAAGGTATTATCAAATCGCTTAAAGATATTGAAAATATTGTAGTGCGTGCCGATGCTCAAAAGCCACTTTTGATAAAAGATATTGCAAAGGTTGGGTTTGGTCATGCCAAACGGTTTGGAGCCATGACTAAAAATGGCAAAGGCGAGGCAGTAGGAGGGATTACCTTAATGCTTAAAGGAGCTAATTCATCGGCAGTAACTAAAAGGGTGGAACAAAGGGTTGAGGAAGTACAGAAAATGTTGCCCAAAGGAGTTTTTATCAAACCTTATCTGGACCGTGCCTTGCTGGTAGACAAAACCATTGGCACAGTTACAAAAAACCTGCTCGAAGGAGGACTGATAGTCATATTTGTACTCATCCTTTTGCTTGGGAATTATCGTGCCGGCCTTGTAGTCGCTTCTGTAATACCATTATCTTTACTTTTTGCATTTATCATGATGCACATTTTTGGCGTATCTGCAAACCTGATGTCACTGGGCGCCATTGACTTTGGTATTGTAGTAGATGGTGCTGTAATTATTGTTGAAGGCATTGTGTTTTTTCTTTATTCCAATTACCGTGGACAAACCCTTACGCAGGATAAAATGGATGAAATTGTTTATAAATCCACTGCCGGCATTTATAAATCTGCTGCTTTTGGGGTTATCATCATTATCATCGTTTTCATTCCAATCCTTTCCCTGGTTGGCATTGAAGGAAAAACATTTCGCCCTATGGCGCAAACGGTAATATTTACCCTTGTTGGCGCACTGCTTCTTTCCATCACATACGTCCCCATGATTACCACATTGGTGATGAAGAAAAAGATCGTACATAAAAAGAACTTCAGTGATAAAGTCATGGATTTTCTTAAAAGCACATATAAACCTGTTCTTGATTTATCATTGCGTTATAAATACACCCTTTTGAGTATCACAGGTGTTGTTTTTGTTCTTACTATAATAGCCTTTGGCAGGATGGGAGGAGAATTTCTTCCAACACTTGAAGAAGGTGATCTGGCCATGCAAATGACGCTCCCTCCCGGGAGCTCTCTCAACGAAAGCATTGAAATTTCCACCCGTGCTGAAAAAGTGTTAATTGAAAATTTTCCGGAGGTGGAACAAGTAGTTTCTAAAATTGGAACTGCCGAAGTGCCCACAGACCCAATGGCTATAGAGGATGCAGACATTATGATTATCCTTAAGGAAAAAGATGAGTGGGTAAGCGCCAGTACACGCGAAGACTTAATCAGTAAAATGAAAAATGAGCTGCAGGTAATTACCGGTGCCACCTTTGATTTTACACAACCCATTCAGTTAAGGTTTAACGAATTAATGACCGGTGCCAAGAGCGACATTGCCATAAAAATATTTGGCGAGGATATGGATATATTATACAGCAAAGCTACACGGGCAGCTACTTTAATTCAAGGAATACCCGGAGCTGCTGATGTAAAGGTGGAACAAACCTCCGGCCTCCCGCAACTGGTTATCTCATACAAACGAAACAATCTTGCCAGACATGGTATCTCCATTGACGAATTAAATACCATTGTGCGGGCTGCCTGGGCAGGTGAAGTGGCCGGATCCGTATTTGAAGGAGAAAAAAAATTCGATCTTGTTTTACGTATGGATGAAATCAACCGACAGGAAGTCAATCTCTCAAAAATATTTATCAAAAATAACCGGGGAGTCCAAATTCCTTTCAGCGAACTGGCAGAGGTAAACTATCTGGAGGGGCCAGCGCAAATTTCACGTGATGATACACGGCGAAGGATAATTGTAGGGGTGAATGTGAGAAACCAGGACGTTGAAACCCTGGTGAATGATATCCGCCAGGTATTGGAATCAGAATTGGCCTTGCCACCCAATTATTACATTACGTATGGTGGACAGTTTAAAAATCTTGAACACGCCAAACAAAGGCTGGGTTATGCTATTCCCGCAGCACTTGCGCTTATTATGCTTTTGCTGTTTTTTACTTTTCATTCCATAAAATATGCATTGCTTATTTTCACTGCTGTTCCACTGGCAGCCATTGGCGGAGTGGCTGCATTGCTTATTCGTAACATGCCTTTTAGTATTTCTGCCGGAGTTGGTTTTATTGCTCTTTTTGGCGTGGCAGTTTTAAATGGTATTGTACTGATAACATATTACAATCAGTTAGAGGTAAAAGGACTTTCGCTTGATGCAAGGGTCAGGCGTGGTGCATTACAACGCCTGCGACCAGTAATGATGACGGCGCTCGTTGCCTCACTTGGATTTTTACCCATGGCACTCTCTACAACTGCCGGAGCTGAGGTGCAAAAGCCTCTGGCTACAGTAGTCATTGGCGGTCTGGTAACTTCCACACTGCTTACCATGCTCATTTTGCCCATTTTATATGTAATATTTAATTCGCCCCTGCGCATTGGCAGGTACACATTTAATAAAACCCTGCGGATATTGCTACCCTTTTTGTTGCTCATGCCATTAACCGGTTATGGGCAGCAAAAAGTTGAGGAAGATAAACTGATTCTCTCTCTTGAACAGGCTGTTAGTATGGCTTTACAAAACCACCCTGAAGTAAAAAATGCACAATTGGATGTGCAATTGGCAAAAGCCATAAAATCGGGGGCCTTTGAACTTCCAGCAACCGCTGCCACCTATACCAGGGGGCAAATTAATTCCGCGCTTGTAGATCAACATTTGGAGATAACTCAGGAATTCGGGTCGTTACCCCAATTTTTTCTCAATAGAAAATCTATGGGTTACGGGGTTCAGATGGCAGAAAATGTGCGGAGCCAGGTAAAAAAGGAAGTTTCGGCAGAGGTAAAAAAATCATGGTATCACTGGATATTCTTTGCCAACCGCTTACAACTGGCTCAGGAACAGGATTCACTTTACACGGAATTTTTGCGTATATCAAGGTTACGTCATAAACTAGGGGCCACTTCTCTCCTTGAGCTAACCCTGGCTGAAACAAAAGCCGCAACATCCAAAAACAAGCTTGTACAACTAAAAAACGACCTGGATGTAGCTGAAAATAAGCTCAAAACACTTCTTTTATATGACGGAGAACTGGTTATCCCTGAGCAAGAAACAGCACTCTATGCCATTGCTGCTTCACAGGGAGAAGACAGGTTTCCGGGTGGGCTGCAAAAGAATTATTATGCGTTGAAAGCAGAAAAGCTGGAAGTGGCTGTAAAAGCAGAAAGAGCCGGGTTTTTTCCCTCCCTTTCAGCAGGTTATTTTAACCAGGAAATTGATCAGGTTCCGGGTTTTGAAGGATGGATGGTTGGCATTTCGATACCGGTTTGGTTCTTTCCCCAAAAGGCAAAGGTGCAGCAGGCAAAAATCGAGAAAAGTAAAGCCCTAAATGAATATACGTATTATAACAATGCCATTGAAAATAATATTCAAAATCTGGTTTTACAACTCGATAATCGGTACAGCCAGATATTGCATTACCAGCAAAATATGTTGCGGCAGGCCGATGTTTTACTTCACACAGCCGGCACTCAATTGGCTAATGAGAGTATAGATTATATTACGTATATGGAAAGCATATCTTCAGCAATTGAAATACAGATGGCCTATCTTGAAGTTCTGAATGGGTATAATCAAATAGCTATACAACTTGAACAATATATTGAGTAAGTATCTAATAAATATACGATACAAAATGACAAATGAAAAAAATATATGGGAGGCTGCTTTTTACCTGCGCATCAGTAACCGGATTTTAGGAATACTGCTACTGGTTTCCTTTGGTATTTTAACCTCTTGCAATGACTCAGATGAGCAGGCTACTTCTGAAGAAAACCGAAATGAATTGCCAGCAGAAAACACGGTAATCTTTACTGACGAGCAATTGGAAATGGCTGAAATTGTAGTGGGAAAAGTTG
>JBEPYD010000303.1:0-5558 GCA_041641575.1 Bacteroidales bacterium | reverse complement strand
AATAGTGGCCAGGCAAAGGCCTTGTTTTATGAAGCACTTGCCATAATGGATACCCTGGAGGGAGATTTGAACATTAAAAAGGTGATATATGAAACACTAACAAAAATTTATGCAGGTGAAGAAGACTTTGAAAAAGCATACCGGACAGAGAAAAAATTACATGCCATTCTGGACACCCTTTATAATCCAAAAAGGATAAGAAATAGTGAGATTCTTGACAGAGAATATCGCATTACAAAAATGGACGACCAGATTTCGCTGTTAAAAGCAGAGAATGAAATACAGGCCATACAAGCTGAAAAGCTTAAGCAGCAGCGTGAATTCAGCAGGCTGATTTTTATTTTTACAGCCACTGTAATGGTATTAACAATTGTAATTTTGGCCATTGCATATCGTGGGCTTAAGCAAAAGAGCAAACAACAACGGGCTTTAAGCAGGGAAAAAGAATTGCTTCGGAAAAAGGAGATAGAATCATTGCAGAAAAACACTAAAATAAATGTTATGCAGGCACTGATAGAAGGAGAGGAAAGGGAAAGGGAACGCATTTCCAGGGAGCTGCACGACAGTATTGGAGGGCATTTATCAGCATTGAAAATTCAGATAGAAAACAATTCCAAAAGTGAAGATATTCGCCGCAGCCTTTTGTACACCTACGACGAAGTGCAGCGAATATCAAAAAACCTTACCCCGAATTCATTGAGAAAATTTGGCTTTAACCAGGCGGTAATTGACCTGGTTGAAAATAATGCTGTGATCTTTAAAAAATGTATAGATTATCAGATAATTGGTAATCCACACAACTTAGACCCCTCCACATCCTTAAACCTATACAGGATTGTACAGGAAGCCTTAACAAATGCCCTTAAGTATTCGCATGCAACGGAAATTACAGTGCAAATCTTCTACGAAAAAGGAGCCATAAGACTTACAATTGAAGACAATGGAAAAGGTTTTGATTTTGAAAGAATAAATGGAAATACAGGGTTAGGAATACCTTCTATACAGCAACGGGCAGAGTACATAGGTGCGCAGGTTGATTTTGAGACTTCACCGGGAAAAGGTACCCTTGTGTCTGTAAAACTGGAGAATACATAAATAAATAGCGGAAAACCACTAGTTGTTTTAATTTCTAAATTTCATGGTTTTTCATGTTGTGTACATGATGAAATATCCCCACTTTTGATGTCAGTAACTGGTATACAAAGTTCCTATCATACCCACGTCCTATTATGTAAACATCAACACAATCTCAGCTCACTTTGATACCAGTTACTTTTTCTACTAAACTGACTTTGGCAATATTTTAAATGCACATTACTACATTCATATTTACTTGCTAACGCTTTCTACCTATGACTAACGACACCGGATACCTGCTGGTGATTATCCTTTTCCTGCTTCTTATTATTATTGTCCTTCTTTATTATATTGTTAAATTCCGCGACGAGCAGGAAATTTCAGAAAACCCGCACGGGGAGGAAAGAGAAAGCATTTACGAATCTTTTAATAAAAAATAAAAGCACCACAATTATTTAAAATAAATGTGATGCATTTATACTTATCCAGCATTTGCAATTAACCGCACTTTGACGAACCACAGCTCTGACATATCAGGCATCCTTCCTGATAAATAAGGTCTGGCGATTCACACTCCTGGCATTTTACATCTCCTTTTGCAGCAGTTCCATTTGGGATATACTTTTTCAACGCCCTCTCCACACCATTCTTCCAGGTATTTATTGTGGCGCTATCAAGACGCAGCGAAGAAACCAGGTTTACCACACTTGGTATAGGCATTCTATGACGCAACACACTTGAAATCAATTTTGCATAATTCCAGTATTCTGAATTGAACATGTGCGACAGGCCGCCAAGGGTATTCTGATAGCCATATTTATCAATATATTGGAAATCATACCTTTTTACGCCGACGGAATCACGAACTTTGATAATTTTCCCCTTTTTAATAGAGCGCGGAATTGGCAATACATCTTCGTTAGACAATCCTGTAAATATTTCATAAGGCGCACCATCCTTCAAGCCTACAAAGGCAATCCAGTTTTCATTTGAGTTTTTAAACCTGATTACATCACATTCCAGTTCTTTGGGCCGTTTGAACTGGTCAGGATCCTGCTTTTGTTTCTCAGCTTTTTTCTCCTTACCGGAAATAAGCACTCCTGAGCGGGATCCGTCACGATAAACGGTACATCCTTTACAACCGTATTTCCATGCTGTAACGTATAAGTCTCCTACCAGTTCTTCTGATACATCTTCCGGTAAATTAATGGTTACACTAATTGAATGATCAACCCACTTCTGAATTTCCCCCTGCATTCTTACTTTGCTTACCCAGTCAATATCATTAGAAGTAGCCCTGTAGTATGGTGATTTTTTCACCAATGATTCTATTTGCTTATCGCTAAACCCACGTACTTCAGCAGGGTCAAAGCCTTTCACTTCCAGCCAGGTCATGAATTTATGATGAAAAACATAATACTCTTCCCATGTATCGCCAACCTCATCAACAAAATCCACTTTTACGCGGGCATCATTCGGATTTACTTTCCTGCGTCTTTTGTAAACCGGGAGAAATACCGGCTCAATTCCACTTGTGGTTTGTGTCATTAAACTGGTGGTGCCTGTAGGTGCAATGGTGAGCAGGGCAATATTTCTACGGCCGTATTTCACCATGTCGCGGTATAACGCCTCATCTTCATTTTTCAACCTGTTTATAAACGGATTATCTTTTTCCTGCGTAGAATCGAAAATGGTAAATGCACCCCGCTCTTTCGCCATGGTCACGGATGAACGGTAAGCTTCCAATGCAATGGTTTTATGTATTTCTTTTGAAAAATCTATGCTGTCTTCACTTCCATAAGTAAGGTTAAGTGCCGCAAGCATATCGCCTTCAGCAGTTATCCCCACACCGGTTCGTCGTCCCTCTTCAGCCTTTATGCGAATATTTTCCCAAAGCTTACGCTCAACCCTTTTAATCTCCTCATCTTCAGGATCATTGGCAATTTTCTCCAGGATGGAATCGATTTTTTCAAGCTCCAGATCAATAATATCATCCATTATCCGCTGGGCATATCCCACGTGCTCTTTGAATAATTCAAAGTTAAATTTAGGTTCGTTGGTAAAGGGATTTTCAACATAGCTGTAAAGATTGATCGCCAGCAAACGGCAACTATCATAAGGGCAAAGGGGAATCTCGCCACACGGATTCGTGGAAACAGTGCGATACCCCTGTTTTGCATAGGAATCGGCTACTGATTCATTTATTACAGTATCCCAGAACAAAACCCCGGGCTCAGCTGATTTCCAGGCATTTTTAACAATTTTACCCCATAGTTTACGCGCATCTATTTCTTTGGTAAATTTAGGATTGTCAGAATCAACAGGATATTGCTGTACATAAGGGGTGCCATCTACAACGGCCTTCATAAATTCATTATCAATACGTACCGATACATTGGCCCCGGTTACTTTGCCTTTTTCCAGTTTAGCATCAATGAAACTTTCAGCATCCGGATGTTTAATGCTTATAGAGAGCATCAAGGCACCCCTCCGGCCATCCTGGGCCACTTCACGTGTAGAATTGGAAAAGCGTTCCATAAATGGCACTACCCCGGTAGAGGTAAGGGCACTGTTTAACACGTGACTTCCTTTGGGTCTGATGTGAGAAAGATCATGTCCTACGCCACCCCGGCGTTTCATAAGCTGCACCTGTTCCTGATCCATTTTCATGATGCCACCATATGAATCAGCAGGCGAATCATGGCCTATTACAAAACAGTTTGAAAGTGATGCTATCTGGAAATTATTGCCAATACCAGTCATTGGGCTACCTTGCGGAACAATATATTTAAAGTCTTTTAATAATGCATAAACCTCTTCTACCGATAATGGATTCGGATACTTTTGTTCAATACGGGCAATTTCTCCTGCAATTCGCCAGTGCATTTGATCCGGATTAGATTCATACAAATTTCCGAATGAATCTTTCAGGGCATATTTATTTGCCCAAACACTGGCAGCCAACTCATCTCCCTTAAAATATTCAAGCGATTTTTTTACAGCTTCTTCGTAGGTGTAGGTTTTTGGTTTTTTCACTTTTTTCTTTTCCACGTTTTCATTTATTTGACTCTGGTCAGGGCTTTTTTTGCCAGCTTTGTTAACAAGGGTTTGGTTGGTCTGCATCGCTTATAAATTTTAACTAATTATAAAACAAATTATTGGAAGTCTTTACCGTTCGATAAAAACGATGTTGCAAGTTAAGCCGGAAAGTAATTTTTGTCAAAGAATCGTGGTTGCAGTTATTAACATTTCTGGATATTTATTAACGAGCATATATAACATATTGATTTATAGGTCATTTTTATGAACATGCCTCTGAAACAGGAGGTTTTTATCTTGAGAAACACCCGATTAATTGATAAATTGCAGGGTTGAGAAGCAAGATAATATGCCTCAAAATGGAAACTCATGTTAGATAAAAAGACCGGCGGAAATTGTTAATATTAAAAGTAACTGTTTGAAATTATGATAAATGAATTGTTAATAACCTTTCTATAATGATACACTAAAAATAAAATGTGTAATTACAAATAATTTTTTATCCTGTGAAAAACCTTTTCTGTTGCGCCCGCATTATTTTGTATATAAGTATGTGCTAACATCCCGGCCGCCTTTCTTTTATCTACATCAGTAACAAGATCATTAAGTGTTTGCTCCAGTTCCTGATTGTCTTTTACACTAAATGCAGCCCGGGCCTCCACCATGGCAACAGCTTCTGAAAATTTCTGGTATTTGGGTCCGAAAATAACAGGTATGCCAAATGTGGCAGGTTCAAGTATATTATGTAAGCCTTTGCCAAAAGCACCTCCTATATAAGCCATTTCAGCATATCTGTAGAGCGATGAAAGCAGACCTATGTTATCAATAATGAGTATACGTGCCTCTGACGCAGCAGGATTTGACTCATACGTGGAGTATCGTTGGTAACTAACATCAAGATTTTGACACAGCCGGTTAACATTCTCCTCCGCAACGTTATGTGGCGCAATTATCAGTTTCCATTTATCTGAAACATTCTTGTACCAATGTAATAAAATCTCTTCATCAGGAGGCCAGGTGCTGCCAGCCACCATTAATGGTTCTCCGTTTTTAAATGACTCAGCTTTGCTATTTGGCCTTGCCTTCAACGCTATGCCAGCCACACGGTCAATGCGTGTATCTCCTGTTACATAATAAGTGTTGTAGTGTATTTTCTGCAGCAGATCAGAAGAAAATTTATCCTGAACAAAAATATGTGAGAATAGAAATAAAAGCTTTCTGTACCAGGCACCGTACCACTTAAAAAACAATTGTTCCTGGCGAAAAACAGCAGAAATGAGAAATACAGGTATTTGTTTCTTATTCAAATACCGCATATGAAAATACCATAAATCATACTTCACGAATATGGCAATTTCAGGCTTTATTATGCTTATAAATCTGCGGGCGTTTACAGGGCCGTCATTTGGCAGGTAGAAAATATAATCGGCACCTTCAAAATT
>JBEPYD010000302.1:0-5568 GCA_041641575.1 Bacteroidales bacterium | reverse complement strand
GAAACCTGTTGCGAAAATCCAAAATATCTACATCAGCGCCCGTCTGGTCAAAATGGCTGTTATCCAGATATTCATTCTCAAAGGTTCCAACAGATCTGATTGTAAAAGCAGGAGCAAGTCCAACCCTGAGAAACGGCCGGAAATCTGATGTTTGAAAGAATGTATAAGAAATGGATAGGGGCAGTTCAATAATGGTTTGTCTCTCAGTAAAGCTGGTTCGTAAAAAGTCAAAAGTAGTATTGGTATAGGTAAACCTGTTTTGCCTCACCTGCAATTCACTGATCCACTCAAGGTTACCGGCCAAATACCGGTGAACCCTGAATGAGACATTTACACCTGTACCATAAGGGTCAAAGGTGGCCGCGGACTCATTTAAATTATGCACACCATAGGGTTCCGAAACATTAACTATGCTTAAGTTCATGCCTGCCCCACCCCCGATGCTCCAGGCTGGGATAACCTTAAATTGTTCAAACAAATGCGTAAATTCAAAAGGTTCGTCTCCCCGTAAAGTGTACTGAGGATAGCGATTTAAGAATTCCAGCATGACCAGTTCAGCTGCAATTTGATTATCATCAAAAATGTACGATAGCGTCAGTAGCTGATATGCTTCAATACGCTGCGGTGAATTAAATCCGGAATCAA
This sequence comes from Bacteroidales bacterium, assembly GCA_041641575.1. Lineage (GTDB taxonomy): Bacteria > Bacteroidota > Bacteroidia > Bacteroidales > JBEPYD01 > JBEPYD01. The sequence goes on along the minus strand of JBEPYD010000302.1, from coordinate 4,923 downwards.
TACATGGCCTCAACAACTGGGGAATATCCTCAATTATGCCCTGTGTAAATAATTCCTGTGCAGCATCCAGCGCCTGATCACAGCCTTGTTGTGCATTTACAGATTCTACAAGGAGAATGCATGCACTAAAAAATATGAGTATCTTAATCTTCATTTTGTGTATCGGCTAAATTGGTACAGGTTTTTGAATACTGAATATCCGGTGCCACATATTGATTCCACTCGTTTTGGGTAAGGTTTCTGCTTAATGTGGCGCAAAATTCATCAGCCATAAAATCTGTACGTGTGGGCCAGGTAAGTATCATATTGCCTTTATCAGATGAAGAAACCAATAATTTACCATTGGGGCTGAAAGCAACGGAAAGAACCCATCCACTGTGCTCTTTAAGCAAAATAGGTGAGGATCCGGGTTGTACTGGATTCCACATGGCAATATTCCCATCGTAACTGGAAGTAGCAAGTAGCTGATCGTCAGGACTGAATTTTATATCCACGATACGTGCACTGTGAATTTTGCCTGTGCGAATGGCCTTACCTGTGAGATAATTCCATACCCGTAACCGACCAGCTTTATCGCCGGCAGCTATTAAATTTCCGGTGTTGCTAAATGCCACGGCATATACAGCGTTTCCGGGATCCTGAAAAAATTGCGATTCCGCATAGCCTTCATTTTTATTATAAAAGGTAACTGAACCATCATTGGTTCCGGCAGCTATGTACTGGCCATTTGCGGAAACAGCGAGTGAGCGTACTGCTGAAGATGTATTGGCGATTACCTGCCCGGTTAAATTATCCAGGTTCCACATGCGAATGGTCCGGTCATTTGTTCCGGAGGATACAAGAAAATTATTATCGGGTGTAAATGCCAGGGATCCCACGACGCCATTATGCCCCTGAAGAATGCCGGGGGTCGACCTGCCGGATTTTAAATCGAACAGCTGGATTACTGATCCTGCTGTACCTACCGCCAGCCAACGCCCATCCGCACTTACGGCCAGAGAACGGTTAATAAACTCATTGCTGATGATTTCTTTTCTGTTATTGCCGTTGGTTTGTAAATCCCACTTATAAACTTTACCATCGGTTCCGGCGCTGTAAAAAGTATTACTGGAATTAGAAAAAGCAACTGCGTTCACTGCACCCCGGTGACCCGACAAACGGGAGTACAAATCGGTGTCGAGATCTTTAAGTGCATCCAGCATACCCTGATAAATGTCTGCATTAAAATTTTCTCCGCCATACTCTTTATTAAACTGATAAGCCTGGTATGCAAGCAAACCCTTCAATTCCGGGTTAGAAATTTGCGTGGATTTAACGGCCATATTTTCTGAAATACTAAGCATGCGTTGTTTATATGCTTCCTGTGTTTGGCGGGTAGCCTTTTGTGTTTCCACCTCGGCCTGGCGCGCACTTGCTATGGCCTGGTCTTTTTGCTCTTCAGTTTCTTTTAAATTTTTCACAACGTCTTCCTGCACTTTTAAAGCTTCCATTGCATTCAACTGTGCCAGCTCTCTTTCTTCACTTGAAATTACGGTTTGTTTTTCGGCAACTATTTTTTGCAGCTCAGCTTCCACAAGCGCCTGTTGGGCTATCTGCGCCTTTTCCAGTGCCTCATCACGCTCCTTTATGGATAATGCCAATTCTTTCTTACTTTCTTTAAGTGCATTTTTTGCAGCAATTTCGTTTGCCAAAGAGATACCTAACCTTACCGTGGAAAAGATGAAGAGCAGGACTGCAAAAATACCGGCCAGCAGAATAAACACAGATTTTCTTTTCTGCTTTTTTTCAACTGCCTCTAATTCTTTCTCTTTAATTGCTGCTCTTTCATCAGCTTTCTTCTTGCTTTCTTCAAGAAAAACCATGGTGCGTTCAAAGGTGGAATTTATCCTGCGTGCCCAGGAGGCATTCGGATTTTCTTTTTCTTTCCAGTCCAATGCCTGCTGCAGCTCCAACCCTTGCAGTAATTTACCTTTTCCAACCTGAAAGGCAGCCGATTTAGTTGAAATTTCCCTGTAAAAATCAACAGAATATTTCTCTCTTTCAGTCCATTGTTTCAGCCTGGGCCAGTGTTTTATCAAATTATCGTGTTGTAGTTTTAGTAGCGTATCCGCCTCTATTGTTGGCTCATATTTCCAAATAAAGAAAGTTTCCTCATCATTAAATACATCTACAAGCGACGCTAATTTCTCTATAGATATCGCCAGTATATCCGCTATAATTGCGGCCTTTACAGGATAAGAAGTTTCTTTGCCGGAAGGGGTATAATCCACAAAAGAATTAAACAAACGCTTTGCCAGCAAACGATCTGAATCATCTAGTTTATTGTATAATGCATCAATATGTTTTGCAATGTTATCCGGAATACTTCCGGTAGCAAGGTAATCTACTTTTGCAATCTGTTTAGAAGCACTGTTCCGCTTCAACGAGAAATAGAAAGAACGATTCAGTGCATGCTGTAATAATGAAAGCTGGCCCGGAAAACGCGCGTATGTATTGAGCATCTCTTTCAACAAAGTTGGATCCATTGTGCAGCCAAAAACCTTCAGGGGCATTTCAATAATTTGTTTCAGATGTTCCCTGTTTAGTGAAGAAAGAAATACAACATGATTGTCAATACCGGATATCAATCCTTCAAACTGGTTAAGGAAATATGCATTTTCCTGGTTAACAGCTACCATTACATAAATTGAAAGATCGGATTCAATTGCCTTAAGGAGCTGATTGATGTAGGATTGGGCATGCTCATCCATTGTTTTCTCGCCTGCAAATCTAAGAAGCTGATCAAAATCATCAATAATGAGGATATAATCTGATTTTTGCCCCTGTCGGGTGATGAGTTCAGTTAGCCCGTAATCCGACCGGTTAATGACAGCTTTGGCCAGGGAAATTTCATGCGCATGCAGTTTATCCCCGGGCCTGATGGCGGTAAGCACATCTTTGGCCAGATTTAACACAGGATCAATTCCTGGTTTTGTATGAATTATAGTCACCTCACTGGCTGGCTTGCGCCACAATCCGGCATGCAAAGCCGGAATTATACCAGCCTGTATCAACGATGTCTTTCCTGATCCGGATGGCCCGTTGAGTAAGGTAATATAATTCTTATTTAGCGTGTTTAAACAGGAATTTATCTCCTGATCACGTCCAAAAAATGTTGAACTTTCGCGAAAAGTAAAACTCCGAAATCCCGGATAGGGATTTCGCCTGACTTTTATATTTTGATTATTACTCTCTTTCATAAGCTAAAAAATGAGAAACCTATCCGGCAAGAAAATTCAGATGTTTTGCATTAAATCCATTCGGATCGCGGATAATTTTTGCATTCATGGGAATTAATTCGCCGGGTATGTCATGTTTACCAGCAAGATATACCACTTTTTGACTGGCACTTCCATTGGCTTTGCCAACTGCCTGAAGCTTCTGTAATTCAGCCAGCCGTGCCTCAAGCCACAGGGTATTATCATCATTGGCATAAATCATTATTATATCACTTTCCATCAACAAATTCCAGTGATGCAGGTACCCGCAATTACTGTCATCTTCCTGAAAAGAAAATTCTCCGGGCAGGTTTTCAAAAAAGTTTTTTATAGATTGTAACTCGCCGTTAAGTTTTGCGGATGCCACATATACTTTCTTTGTTCCTGTAGAAATAGTTTGGGTATTTGTAGCTATAATTCTGCTTTTAAGGTTTGAGCAAAAAGATCTGAAACGCACAAAACTTCCTTCATAAAATTCGGTATTTCGGTAAATCTGGGCATTTTCTCTCACCTGTCCAATGAATTTGGCCTGTGTTTCATCATGTGTACGCAACCCTGGTAAAACATAGAATATCTGTGGTATTCTTTTTTCTCCTCTCTGCTCAAGTTCATCATTATATTCTGTAACTGTTCGCAGGTGAATGTCTTGCAGAGAATAATTGGAGTCCCGGGGTATATCTCCATATTTTTCGCCTGCTAATTGCAAGTAGGCAACACATCCGTTTAGCTTTTCTTTAATGATGTTTTTTGCGTTGAGTAAGTTCACATCAAAATCTTCCTCAGGCAAAACATTAAAACCGGCATGTTTTAATTCCACAGCAATCTGCATCCGGAGCAATTTTTTGTCCGGAGTGGCAGGAACAAGATAAACTGAGGGAAATTGTTCATCAACCTTCTCATCACTTTGCGCCTTAAGCTTTTGCAGTTTTTCAAAAATACGGTAGGCAAGGTTAACCATATTCATCCAAAACAGCTCCTTCACCTCATCATCTGTTACTTCATTTTTGAAAAAGTATTCTGCCTGAAGTTTACAAAAATCAAATTCTTCGGCCCCTTGTAAAAACTTTGGTATTAAATCAGGAGAAAGGCATGAACGATAAGCAAGCAAGACCCTTTCAGATGGTTTCTCTTCAAATCCTGTATTGATTAATGCATTGCGGATGAGTTCAAGCTCGTTATTGTAATCAGAAGTTAAAGTTTCTGTTGATAATATTGGAATATAGAGGGCCGTGTTCTCAATTAACTTTTCTGCCTCTGATTCTGGCAAATTATCACTTAGGATGATTTTAGGGCTATATTGGAAATATTTCTGAAGCAAGGCCTCGGTATGTTGTATGAATTCAGAAATCCAGCGAGAGTACATATCATCGTACTGATCATCGGAGGATTTATATGAGATGAATATATCGTTTTCAAATTTCATGGCTAAAACAGCTAATGGTATATACTGAAAATGTTTGGCTTGGATAAAATTAACCAAAACAATATAAAATGCGTTACTAAAATGGTTTTTTCAAATGTAATAAAATTATAAACCTTAAAATTATTTTTTTGACGTATTGACATCTAGCCTTGTTATACAGAGTTTATTCTTGATAAACGATTCATTTTTATGCTTATTTTTGAATGATTATAAATAAGCTCCAATCAGGTACAAACGAACAAA
>JBEPYD010000301.1:0-5577 GCA_041641575.1 Bacteroidales bacterium | reverse complement strand
AATTATTTACCAGGAGCTTATGAACGTCTTTTGTTAGATGCCATGCTGGGTGATCCAACACTATATACGCGTGGAGATGCCCTTGAAGCTGCCTGGGAGTGGGTACAACCCATACTTGATAATTGGAAAAAGGATCCATCTTTGAAAGTATATGGGTATCCGAGCGGCAGCTGGGGCCCGGAAACAGCAGACAACCTGATAGAGGAAGACGATGTCACCTGGCGTTACCCATGCAAAAACCTTTCAAATGATGGTATTTATTGTGAATTATAGAGGTTTTGCCAGAGATTTATTAGTTTAGTCATCTTATAAATTCAATCTGTTTATGGAAAGATCGAATATTAACATTTGTAGAGATATTGAGGAACTAACAGAGGCATTTACCCAAACCCTTGTGGTACGTACGCTGGAGATATTAAAAAAACAGCCTTTTGTAAACCTGGCACTATCAGGTGGGTCCACACCCCAATCAATATTCAGGCATTTGAGCCTGCGCTATAAAGATTCTGTAGAATGGAACAAAGTACGATTTTTCTGGAGCGATGAAAGATGTGTTTTGCCAGAAGACAAAGACAGCAATTATAAACTTGCTGAGGAAAATCTCTTCCGACATATTGAGGTTAATGCAGAAAATATTTTTCGCATTAAAGGTGAAAATGATCCGGTAAGGGAAGCTAAAAATTATTCCGATTTACTGAGCGCTACACTTCCTGAAAAGAATGGAAAACCTGCTTTTGATATTGTGCTATTAGGAATGGGTGAAGATGGACATACAGCAAGCATTTTCCCCAACCAGATGAGCTTGATGAAAACAAAAAATGATGTAGCAGTGGCAAATCATCCTATTAGTGGACAAAAAAGAATTACACTTACCGGTAACATCATCAATAATTCATCAAATGTTATGTTTGCCGTTGCCGGCAAAAAAAAATCCAAACGGATTAAAGAAATCTTTAATAATAAACAAATCGCAGTTATTTATCCGGCTTATCATATTAAGCCTGTGGAAGGCCAGCTGTATTGGTTTCTTGACCAGGCTGCAGCATCACAGTTAAACATGTAACAGCTTTTAATTCCAAAAATGAAAATGCCCTTTATCGTAAAAGATTTATGGTTCCCTGTTTGGTGATCACCCGATCATCATAAAGCTTTACAACTACATTAAACACATAAGTATCAATAGGTTGATCTACACCTTGTAAGGTTCCATCCCATCCGGTTGCTATATCTGTAGTAGAAAAAACTAAATTTCCCCAGCGGTTATACACCTGGAATTCCAACAATTCTTTTATCCCCCACCCTTTTACATACAGCATATCATTAGAACCATCCCCATTAGGTGTAAAAGCTGTGGGCATATCAAAATTTAATTCCACATCGCGTAAAGCTATCTCCACACTATCAGAAATGGTAAAGCAATTGTTTTTATCTGTCGCCTCTACCGTAAGTGTTTCATAATTCAGAACCTTAATCCATGGATTGTCGCATGTGAAACAAGACAATGCCGGACCCGGCAGCCATTCCAGGGTAACGGTATCGTCAGCAGTTACCAGAAGTTCAACTTCTTCACCAATTACTACTGCCGTATCAGCTGGTATTATAGATATCTTGGGAATTTGTTGCACAGCTATTGTCAGGGAATCGGTGGTGCTGCAATTATACGTTGTATCAGTAATCTCTGCTATAAAACTAGTTGTGGTTTCCGGGCTGGCCTGTGTTTGATATTCCGCCGGATCATCAATAAATGCAGCCGGATGCCACTCAATAATATCCCCTCCTGTAGCTGACAATTGTGCTTTATTACCGTAACAAATAAGCGCTTCAGCGGAAAGATTTATTTTCGGACTGGGTGATACCCTAACTGTCCTGGAAATGGTATCCCGGCAAGCATTTATATCATTCCATACCATCAGGTTCAGCATGTAAATTCCCGGATCGTACCATATTTCAGGTGTAATATCGGCTGTTGTATTGCCATTGCCTAGATCCCATTCAAGACTTGTAAATCCTTCTGCCTTGTTTTCAGGTATAATTGAAGTACCGGAGCATATACTGGTATCGCTGAGAGAAAAGTCAGCAAACACCCTGTTTATAAAAATGGTATCTAACACCGGAGGAGGAATACATGAACCTGAGTCCCCATATAACAGTAACCCAACAATAATGGTATCTACCACATCATACCTGTGGCTAACTGGATTACCCTCAAGTAAGGATCCATCGCCCATATCCCATTTAAAGTCAAAAACATTGCTGGTGTCGCTTAATGTAAAAGTGATGTTATCTCCAATGCATCCATTGTTCTTACTGGCAAAAAAGGAACCGGAAGGCCCTGATATAACAATTTCCTGTATTGCCGTATCTTTGCATCCAAAACTTGTTTCCACGCCATGCGATACCTCGAAAGTCCCGGGTTCCAGGTAAGTGTATTTTTTTGTGGATCCGGGTTGTTCTGTAAAATCACCAGTACCAAAGTCCCAGTAACGGTACACCAGTACATCATCATCAGCATAATTGAATGTAATTTCTTCCGGGTAGCATTTCGCAACTGTATCAGAACTATTAAATACGGCATCAGCCTTCTGAATCTGAATGTAATTTGTGTCCGTAGTATAGGTATTGCTGCATCCGAATTTATAAGTAGTAAGTGAAACCTGGTACCCACCGCGTGTATTGTAGGTGTGCATATGCACAGAGGTATCTGTTTTAATAAGCAAACCATCACCAAAATCCCAAAACAAACTATCTGCAATGGTATAGTCTGCGGTAAATTGTAAGGGTATTCCGGCACAAGTATTGGGCGAACTATTACCTGTAAGGCTGAAAATAGCTGAAGGATTGGCTGTTTTAATGGTAAGTGTATCAGTGCCTGTGCATCCCAATGTATCAGTTACGCGTAAAACGGCAGTAAATTCACCTGGATTTTGGAATATATGAGATTGTGCGGCAGGTGAAGAGGTAAATACACCCGGCGAACTCCCATCTCCGTAATTGATTTCCCATGCATTTAAAGGATGAAGATCTGGCGTGGAACTATCGGTGAAAATAACCGGAAAAGGTGCGCATCCCAGAAGCGTATCTGCACTGAAGGAGGCGTATGGCATAAACACATGAATCTTTGTTTCAGTTGAATCTATGCAGCCATTATCATTTTCAACAAACAGTTTAACAGTATAATTTCCCCTTTCTAAAAATGTATGGGATACACTATCTTCGTTTGTTCTGATTTTACGGGAATCGTCATCAAAATCCCATACTATATTTTGCTTGCAACCGGATCCGTGCAAAGGTGTGGTTACCCGTTCAAAAGATAATGGAATGCCTGCACAAGCCATTGTATCACTGATGATTTTGGCAATGTTGTTACGTACCTGTATGTTTCTGCTAAAAGTATCAGTACATGCATTTTTATAAGTAATTAACGTAACCAGATAATCACCCTCTGATGCAAAAGTATGAGAAAGTACTGGATCCGTAGAATTTTGCGTACCATCACTTATTTTCCATTGAAAAGATGTGATATCTTCGGTAAGGGATGTGAAGGAATAGTTTAAAGGGTCGGCACAATTAAAATCATAAGTGAATTTACCATACGGCCCTTCCAGCATAATGGCATCATCAATAATTTTTGTGGCATAACAACCTTTGCTTCCCACAGTAAGAGAAATATCTTTATACCCCGGACTACTTCTGAAATATACTTCAGGATTTGGCTCATCCGGACATGAAGAAAACAATTGATTATCTGTTACATAATGCCAACTGTCTATACTATCTGAGGGGGGTGTAAGATCGGTAATTTGAACAGACTCATTGCGGCAAACCGAGGCAGATGAGATAGAGAAGTTTGGGTTGGGAACATTTCCTGCCTTTATGGTTACATGATAACTGGTATCTGTACATCCGGCGGCTGTTCTAATAATTACCCTGGCCTGGTAAACGCCTGCATTCTCATATGTGTAGGAAGTATCGGGCAGGTCTGAAACAAGGCTTACCCCATTGCCAAACAGGTATGTATAATTTATTATTTCCTGGTCTGAAATACTTTTGTCGGCAAAATTCACTTTCAGTGGTACACACCCCTGCACTGTATCGGGAATGGTAATTGCTGTAGGTTTTTTCACTATCACTGCCTTGGTTATTTCATCCTGGCATCCTTTGCTGCTGGTTACTGTAAGCTTTGCACTGAAAGGCACACTTGCAGAAATAGCATAAGGATCTGTATCAGGCGGCAGGGTAAATGTTTTCTGCGGATTCATTAGGTCTGAAAAGGTGCCATCAGAAAATTCCCAATGATAAGTTTCAGCATTTTCAGAAGTATTGTTGTAATTAACATCCACGGGAGAGAGACAGCTATACGCAGGATCAGCTTCATAATCAGCCTTGATGCCATCAACATAAATATCCCATGTAAGAGTGTCGGCACAGGAGGTGTTTGGAGAGGCAATCAGAAGAATCTCATACATGCCTGCGCCATCGTAAGAATGTGCCACATTTCCTGCAGATGAAGCTGTGCCATCGCCAAAATCCCAAAGGATAAAACCTGTTCCCTCTGATGCATCTGCAAAATTAAGCACCCCGGGACAAATTGTATCACCCGTTTCCACAGGCTTACCGTTTTGTGTAATGCTGCCGTCTACCGTAACCTCACTTACATTAAATTCTGATGATATGGACGATTCACATCCATATTCGCTTGCAGCCGTGAGTGCAACCTGATAAGTACCAAAGCTTTCAAAAAGATGGGTAGGACTTTTTTCCTCGGAAGTATTACCATCACCAAAAGTCCAGCTGTAAGTCAATGACGGGTCGCCCGTTGAATTATTATTAAAGAAAACTGAAACAGGTGCCTTACAGGACGATGGTGGATTGGATGTGAAAGATGCTACCGGTGGATTTACCACATCAATATAATTTATCTTTGAAACCGTATCCTGACAGGAGTTTGCATCCATAACCGTAAGAGTAATGCTGTATTTCCCCTGCGTAAAGTATGTGTATTCGGGTGCTTCTGCCGATAAAACATCACCATTTTTAAAATCCCATTTATAACTTTCAATAGCAGCATCCCCTGGCGTTGAAAGGTCTGTAAATGAAACATCATGTGGCACACATCCTTTATTATTGGCTGTAAAATCAGCATTTGGAGGATTGTATACGTTAATTACCCTTTCTGTTTCGTATTGATTGTTATCTGCATAAGCAATTAATTTGACAGCATATATGCCGGGAGAGGGAAATAAAGCACTGGGATTGATTAATCTTGAAATATTACCATTCCCAAAATCCCATTTAAAAGAATCAATTTCAGCTATGGGTGTACTTTCATTTGTAAATGTAACCAATAATTTATCACAACCTTCTGTTTCACTGGGAGTAAAAGCAGCTGTAATTTGGGCTAATCCGTCCACCTGAATTGCAAAAAACAGAAAGAGGACATATATCAATTTAGGAATTTGATAATTAAAAAAACCGGTTTTTTCAGGAAGCTTAGTTTCCATTTTAATGGCAAAAATTAACAAGAATTGCGAAAGTGTACGCAAATGAAATTATTTTGTTATCATTCATTTCAATGTA
>JBEPYD010000300.1:4601-5600 GCA_041641575.1 Bacteroidales bacterium | reverse complement strand
CAACAGTTATTTCAAGGTCTTTTAATTCAGGAGGATCAACGTGCTGAAGGGTATTTTTATCTATTTCATACGCTTGATATTCCTCATTATACCAATCTGCGAATGGTTCCTGCTGAAAGTCTTCAATGTTACAGGTGCCATATAAAATTTCTCTGTCAAGATATGGATCAACTATTACATTGTTTTGGGCATTGAGAAAAGGGAAAAGGAAAAGTAAGGGTATAACTACTATTAACCGCATAGAATCATCATAATTAAAATACCTAAGATAATAAAAATTATGACTTTATCATTTAAAAGACTTTAAAATCTAATAAATGAAGCAGATCTAAAATAAAAAACACCGGAAAAGAAAGCATGAGCTTTCATGTTCCGGTGCTATAACTTTTTTATGCTTCAATACTGTCGTGCAGAATTTCCAGAATTTTTTTGCCAGCGGCAGCCACCGAAGTACCCGGGCCAAAAATACCCACTACACCTGCTTTATAAAGATAGTCGTAATCCTGCGCGGGTATCACACCACCGGCAATTACCATAATGTCGTCGCGGCCAAGCTTTTCAAGCTCTTCTATTACCTGGGGGATTAGGGTTTTATGGCCTGCTGCCAAACTTGAAACCCCAAGCACATGCACATCGTTTTCAACCGCCTGGCGGGCAGCTTCTGCCGGGGTCTGGAACAACGGGCCGATATCTACATCAAATCCAATATCGGCATAACCGGTGGCAACAACTTTTGCGCCGCGGTCATGACCATCCTGGCCCATTTTGGCTATCATAATGCGGGGTTGCCTGCCGGCTTTTTCTGCAAAGCTGTCGGCAAGTTCCCGTGCTTCTTTAAAAGTGGCATCATCACCCGATTCGGATGAGTAGATACCGGAAATTGATCGTATCACTGCTTTGTACCTCCCGGCTACTTTTTCAATGGCATCAGAAATCTCGCCCAGTGTTGCCCGTTTTTGGGCGGCATTTACTGAAAGCTCAAGCAGGTTTCCTTTTCCG
>JBEPYD010000300.1:0-4591 GCA_041641575.1 Bacteroidales bacterium | reverse complement strand
GTGCTCTTCCGATCTTTCTGTAATGGCTTTCAGCGCGGCTTCCACCTCAGCTGTATTTCTCTCAGCCTTTAGTTTATTAATTCTTTTTATCTGTGATTCGCGTACTGCGGTATTATCAATGTCAAGAATGTCAATAGGATCTTCCTTGTCAAGCTTATACTTATTAATGCCTACAATGGTATCTTTTTTAGAATCAATGCGTGCCTGCTTACGTGCAGCAGCTTCTTCAATCCGCATTTTAGGAATGCCGGTTTCAATGGCTTTTGCCATACCGCCCAGCTCTTCTACTTCCTCAATAAGCTTCCAGGCCTTGTCGGCAATTTCATTGGTAAGGCTTTCCACGTAGTACGATCCTGCCCATGGGTCAACAGAACGGTGCATGTTGGTTTCTTCCTGGATAAATATCTGTGTGTTACGTGCAATACGGGCACTGAAATCAGTGGGCAGGGCAATGGCTTCGTCAAGGGCATTGGTGTGGAGCGATTGGGTATGGCCGAGGGCTGCTGCCATAGCTTCCACGCAGGTGCGGGTAACATTGTTAAAAGGATCCTGTTCGGTAAGGCTCCAGCCCGAGGTTTGCGAATGCGTGCGCAACGCCATTGATTTTGGGTTTTTCGGGTTGAATTTTTTCACCAGCTTGGCCCAAAGCATTCTTGCTGCGCGCATTTTGGCAATTTCCATAAAATGGTTCATGCCAATGGCCCAGAAAAATGACAACCGTGGTGCAAAAGAGTCAATGTCCATACCGGCATTTATTCCTGCACGCAGGTATTCAAGACCGTCGGCAAGTGTATACGCCAGTTCAATATCGGCTGTGGCACCGGCTTCCTGCATGTGGTATCCGGAGATGCTGATGCTGTTGAAGCGGGGCATGTTTTTAGAAGTATACTCAAAAATGTCGGCAATAATGCGCATAGACATATCCGGCGGATAAATGTACGTGTTCCGTACCATGAATTCCTTTAAGATGTCGTTTTGAATGGTGCCACTCAGCTGATCAAGTGTAGCGCCTTGTTCCAGACCTGTAACAATATAAAAGGCCAGTACGGGAAGTACAGCGCCATTCATGGTCATGGAAACTGACATTTTATCGAGTGGAATCTGATCAAAAAGGATTTTCATATCCAGGATAGAATCAATTGCCACCCCTGCTTTACCTACATCACCCACCACGCGTTCATGATCGGAGTCGTATCCGCGGTGTGTGGCAAGGTCAAAGGCCACGGACAATCCTTTTTGTCCTGCTGCCAGGTTTCTGCGGTAAAAAGCATTTGACTCTTCTGCCGTAGAAAAACCGGCATATTGCCTTACCGTCCATGGACGCATTACATACATGGAGGAATAAGGGCCGCGCAAATAAGGAGGGATTCCGGCGGCATAATTGAGGTGCTCCATGCCCTGGAGATCATCCTTGGTATAAACAGGCTTTACTGGAATTTGCTCCGGTGTCGTCCAGTCTTTGCTGTTGTTGTTTTCTTTTTCCCAGGCTTCAACTGATTTTGATGAATCTAGGTTTTCATGTATGTTGATTTTCTTAAAATCTGGTTTCATACGTTTTATTTTTATTCATTTTGCCACCACATTTATCAAATGATAAAGTGCTGGTTATTATTTCTTCTGTAAGTTATTTTATGTTTAAAAGATCCTGGAAATTGCCAAGGCTTTCAAGGATATTTGTTTTTACATGGATAAAATGCTCCACACCTTCAGCTTTAAGCTGTTCCATAGATGCTGGAGCACCTGCAACAGATACTATGGCGTCATCTTTCAGCGCTTTTACGGCTTCGGGTGCCACAGTGGCATATTCATCATCAGAGCTGCAAACCACTACAATGTCTGCATTGGCTTCGCGGGCGGCTGCAACACCTTCTTCTACTGAGTTAAAGCCCAGGTTATCAATGATTTGAAAGCCTGCACAGGCAAAAAATCCGGAAGCAAATGTGGCCCTGGCTTTGCGCATAACAGGATTTCCGATGGTAAGCATAAATACCACGGGTGTTTTATCGCTTTTTTCTGTACGCATGCGCAGTGATTCAAAAAGTTCCGCACCACGGAACGGCTTAAGGGGTTGTGCAATTTTTTCGGCCGCTTCAGCAGGTGCTTTGGTGGGTTCTTTTTCTAAAATATCAGTGGCTTTTTCTTCTGCATTGGGGTACTGGTTAGTACCTAGCAGAGTCATGCGCCGCTGTGCAACCATTTTTTTGAGGTTTTCAGCCGATTTGTTTATTTCACCATGTATGAAACCATTCTTCATGGCTTCAATGAAACCGCCTTTTTCTTCTGCTTCAAGGAAAATTTTCCAGGCTGCATCAGCAATTGATGCTGTTACATTTTCTATGTAATAGGAGCCTCCGGCAGGGTCGGTAATTTTGTCAAAATACGATTCTTCCTGCAGGATGATCTGGGTATTTCTGGCAATTCGCTCACTGAACTTTGAAGTGTTGCGGAAAAGATCATCAAAGGGTTTAACGGTAAAAGAATCCACTCCGCCAATAGCTGCTGACATATTTTCCGTAGTGGTCCGCAGCATATTTACGTAAGGATCGTAAATGGTTTTATTCCAATCTGCAGTTTCACTATGGATAAAACATATTTTTGAAGATTCTTTAGCAGGATGATACGCATCTACTAGTTTGCTCCATAACCAGCGGGTAGCCCTTATTTTGGCTATCTCCAGAAAATAATTGGTGCCGGTGGCGAAATTGATCTGGATGTGGGGTGTAATATCATCAAGGGAAAGTCCGGCCTCTGTTAATTTATTTAAACAGGTGGCAGCAGCAGAAAGGGTAAACCCAAGCTCGTGCACCAGTGAACCGCCGGCATTATGAAAATGACTGCCATGGAGGGTGAGGAAACGAAAACAGGCTTTGTTTTTATTATTGCTTACCATTTCTTCGAGCAATTTGAAATCCTGTTCTTCTGACTGGTAAAAATTTCCGGTCAACGCTAACTGCCCCAGTGGATCGAAGTCAGTTGAGCCGCTTGCTGCATCTTGGCTTAATCCTTTTTCTTTTAAAACTTCCGAAAATAAATCCAGTATATATGATGCATCTTCCCCTGAAACAAAGCTTACTTCAACTTTGGTAAGGTCAATGTCTTTTAGAAGCAGCGAGAGATCGCTACTATTAGTAACAGTGTTTTTTAAGCCTTCAGGAAATACGAACCCAACCGCTGTAGCTCCTTTGTCAATCGCGTTTAGTGCAGTGGAATTGCCGCTCTCCAGGGAATTTACGGCAATATTTTGCCTGATTCTCCATTTGTTACCATTGGCTTTATGTCCCCTGAGAAAGGGAGGATTGCCGGGTAAATTTGCCAAATGCTCCAATCCCTCAAGATCTTCAGCACGGTAGTAGGGCTTTACCGAAAAACCTTCGTTGGTATTCCAAACAAGCTTTTTCTCGTAATCAGCGCCTTTTAAATCTGCTTTAATGCGCTCTTCCCATTCCTGGGTGGAAGTTTCGGGAAATTCTTCAAACAATTTACGGTCTTTCATACGAATAAATTCTATTTAAGATATATTTTATGAATTACTTATATGCTCCGGTTGATCAATGCTGGTTCTTGCTGGCTTAAGTTTATTGAAAACGTGTTATTCCGGCGCCCGGAGCTACAGCGCAAGGGCACGTTGAAATCTCATTATGTTCATGTGCATATGATGTAGTTTGCAGCATGAGGATCTATTATTTTTTTAAATAAAGTGCAAAAGTACATAATTTATGCTAATTACCGCCTGTTTAGCTAATATATAGCTCATTAAACGGAGTATAATTTGTTTCTTTTTAATTCTTCATAAAACCTTGTTGGTACTATTATTGCGGAATTTGTAGCACTGAATTTTTGAATCTTAGATTAGTTCTAAATTGTGCTTAAAAAGATTAACTTTGCATTCCCACAGGGACTTATAAAAACATTTATCAAAAACAAAAATGCGTAAAAACTATATCATCTATTACTTATTTATTCTTTTTATACTTGCTTCATTTACCTCCGGATGTGATATGAGTGAAAAACAATCACTGTTCTCCAATGATGTGGATACACTGCTGGCATACAACGCCAGGCTGGACAGCACCATTAAGGCAGATTCTGTAAAGTACGAGCAGGAAATTGCCAGGATAAAACGTGAGGCAGAAGCAAGGGTGGATTCCATAAAAGCTTCATATGCTGATGGTGCCATGAACATTTCATCCCCCTCTGAACCTTATCATGTTGTAGTGGGGAGCTTTAAATACCCCAAAAATGCAGAACGTTTTCGTAAGAAAATTTCAGATATGGGTTATACATCACGTATATTTGAAGCTGAAAATGATTTTTATCTGGTTACGGCTGCCTCATATGGCAGTTTGGCTGCCACACAAAGAGGGTTACGCACCATTAGGGGCACAGTTTCCGCTTCAGCGTGGATTTATATTACGCGCTAAACCGGCTGATGAAAATTAATTTTTATAGCATTACCATTCCGGTATAACCCTAACTGCCACCTGTCATAATAAACAAGGGCTGGAATTCAAAACTTTTATAATGGGGCCGCAGGCGCTCTACATTGTAATGCTTTTTCACATCAATTAATTTTTTCGATGTCGTTACCACA
>JBEPYD010000299.1:0-5612 GCA_041641575.1 Bacteroidales bacterium | reverse complement strand
AAATTCCGTCTTGCTGTAGACACTTTTAATGTTGTGGCAAATGGAACTGTAGATACAAACGAAATTGATAACATGCTACCCGCCCTTGAGTGGAATATAAATAAAAGCCGGATCACGAAAAGTGAGCTGGTTGCCCTGGATATCCTGGCTAATAACAATTGGGAGCGTCCCGTATACTTTGCTTCTGGAGGTAACAACAGCTCCCTTTCGCTGGAGGACTATTTTCAGCTTGAAGGTTTTGCTTACCGTTTGGTCCCTTTTAAAACACCAGATAAACCTATTCTTGAATTGGGCAGGGTGGATGATGCATTCATGGTGAATCATTATTTAAATGATTTTGAATGGGGTGGTCAGGGTGATACCGGCATCTATTTTGATTCGCATATCAGGCGCACAGCCACAGTTATGCGTGTAAGAGGAAATTTTGCCCGTTTAGCTGAGAAATTAATACAGGAAGGTGATACAGCCCAGGCTATTGCCATACTGGATAAGGCTATGGAAATTATGCCCAAGAAGCAAATGCCTTACGATATATTTACCATTGACATTGCAGATAATTATTACCGGGCGGGGGAACATACCAAAGGGCATGATTTAGCCCGGGAATTTGCCATGCAAATCTCAGATGAGCTGGAATACTTCGTTTCACTGAGTGATAGATTCTTTCCCCTTGTTGATTACGAAATGCGCATGAATCTGCAATATCTTCAAAATCTTTCAGAAATCTCCGGGAGGGCGCGGGATACACAACTTTCGAGGCGCATTTCTAATGCTCTGGGTGATTATTATCAGATTTACCAGGAACGGCAATAAGATGATATAATACTCTTTATTAGTTGATGTAAGTCATCATTATTAATTTGGTGTCGAAAAATACTATTGCGTTATTTGCTTTGCATATTTCGAATGTGGTCGAATATTATTAATCATAAAATAAATAATCATGAAAAGTAAAATTATTGTTAGTATTATTGCTATGGTATGCTTTTTAAGCATGTTGGCGCAATCATCTTATGCACAGGAGGGCGAAGCCGGAGGCGGAATAAAATTTGGAATTAAAGGTGGGTTCAATACAAATTTTCTTTCCCAGGATCAACCACATATTGGATTTTCTCCGGGGTATCATGGTGGAGTATTTACAAATTACAGTTTTTCTTCCTCATTGGGTCTGCAGGCTGAAGTATTGTATCTTGCACAAGGAGGTCAGTTTAATATTCTTTATAATGATTACCGGTTCGGTGGTCCATCGATGCCCTTCCCTTTTCGATTTGAAGATGCTAACCTTACCATGCATAACATTGATATACAACTTTTAGCGGATTTGAAACTATTCCCTATTGAAGGATTATCCCTGCGGGTTGGTCCTGCATTTGGCTTTAATCTTGGTTCTACAATCTCTTCCGAGATTACATCACCCGTTGATGATATTTTTATAACTTTTAGTGAAACACGTGACTTTACCGGAAGCACACCTTTTTTCCAATTGGGAGCAGTAGGTGGAATTGGAGTTGCTCTCCCGGCAGGCTCAGTTGATTTTCTAATCGATATTTACTATAGGTATGGCATTACAACGGCCGTTGAGGGTCATAGTTATATCAATTACGCCGGAGTTGTGAGTGACCTTACTGCTCATAGTATTGCTTTAAGTCTGGGACTTGCTTTTTAAAAGAAATAATTTTAATCTTTAATAGAAATTAATATTTAATTAAATCAGAATGTCATGAAAAGAAAACCAGTATTACTTTTATCTGCATTGATGATGCTTTCCGGAGTATTTTTTACTTCTTGTAATAAAGATGAATTATCGCAGGAAGAGATTATTAAGCAACAACAAATAATTGATTTTGTTGTCCGGGTTTACGATGGTTCTACTGCAGTTCAGCAGCCCATAGATAGTGCAATGGTTACAATTATTAATGGTGGCGAAAAAATGGAAGCAGCAACCGGAGAAGATGGTTTGGCTATTTTTCAGGATGTTGCTATCGGTGATAATGTGCCGGTATTGGTCACGAAATCTGATTATACCAGCATTTACACTACCTATAATCTTAATCCGGATGATTATCGTCAGACCGTTGAAAATCTCAGCTTACCGATTTATTCATTTAGTAAAGGAGAATTTGTTACTATACGGGGGAGATTAACAGCTGAATTAGATGTGACTAACCGTGAGCGCGAAGCTGTGCCTCAGGGAACACTTGTAAAAGCCAGACAAAATGGCCTTCCATATCAATATCAGACTGCCTTTGTGGATTCCACAGATGTTGATGGTTATTATGAAATAAAAGTACCTTCAAGAGAAGGATATAGTAATGATGATATTGAGATAACTTATGTAGATTTTGTTGCAGATCAGACCATTGCAATGGAGGATGAGGATAATAAAGGTGTTTATGAGGTTGTGCAACGTCCTACTTTATATCGCTTCGATAATAATTCCGGATATTCCGGTGAGATTGTAGCCGTTCCCAGTGTATGGGCAACTATTGCTGCACCACCTGCCGGATCTATGGGTAATGGTCTGGAAATTATTGCCGTAATAGAACCAACGTCCTTAAATTATTCTGAATTTCAGATCACAAAAAGAGGTTCCGGCTATGATGATGGTTGGCAGGAGTTTAGTTTTTCTAATGATGATAAAGATAGTGCTGCCTTTATTGAGATATGGGTTGAGAACGGAAAATTGACTGATAATTGGGACATTACCAATAATCTGGCTGGTTATACCAGCGCTCCCACAATTAATTTAAACGCCAATGGTGGAAGTGGTGGTGAAATTCAAATATTTTTTAGAGCCGCGTATAAACTAATTGTTACAAATAAAGGATCAAATTATCGTAAAATGCCTAAAGTAGCCGTAGATGTTACAGATGTTATGTGGAGTAGTGAAAAGAACGCCTGGGTAGATCAGAGTTATTCAGATGATAACATAAATGATGGTATTGATGAGGTTCTCAATAATGATGATATTTTAAGCGATTATGCCGGTATAAGAAATGGCAGCATTAGCCCTTACGATGGAGATACTTTAACCATAGTGGGATACTTTACAAGTGCACCTGTATTTGAAGTATTTGAAGAAGAAGCAAAAGCTGCTATGATAGAAATTGAAATGGGAGATATAGATGCCAATGATAGCACACTTACAAATATCACTATCAATGAGTCAGGAAGTGGTTATGATCCGCTGAATCCTCCGGCTGTTACCTTAAATGTTCTTGCAGGATATGGTTCAGGCGCTAGGGTAAAAGCTGAAGTAGATGCCAATGGTGAAGTTTCAAATATTGAAATTATTGACGAAGGCGATGGTTACGTTAAAAATGTTAATGATTTCAGAGGAAATGGAACAACCTCAAATTCATACGAGGGTATAGATTTTCCGGGAAATTGGATCTACAATATTACTACGGGTAATATATATATAAAAGATTTATATTATGGAACTGGAGATCCTATTGAAGAGTAGTTTATTTTTATAATGATTTAAATGAAAGGGGCTTAAAGCCCCTTTTTTTATATATTTGAGACTTTACCTTAACATCCTTTTATATGAATTATTCTCTAAAGTTTAGGGTTGGATTTCATTCCACTAAAGAAAATAAACCTAAAACCTTTATTGATGCTCAGGTTCCAGGAGCTGTGCAGTTAGATTATGCAAAAGCCAAAAATCTTTCTCCCTATTATTATGCCGATAATTATAAAGATTATGAATGGATGGAAGATGTTTACTGGACCTACAAATCTGAATTTAATTACCCAGGCCTGGAAAACAATAAAAGTTGCTGGTTGGTAGCCAAAGGCATTGATTTTAAATATGAAATTGCACTTAATGGAAAGGTTGTTCTGTCTGGTGAAGGCATGTTTACGCCCATAGAAATTAATATCCAGAAATTCCTCAAAACACAAAATGAATTAGCAGTCATTATTTATCCTGTACCAAAGGTTCAAGGGGCACCAAAAGGCAGGCGACAGGCTGCGGAAACAACAAAACCAGCTGTTAGTTATGGCTGGGACTGGCACCCCAGGCTTATCCCTTCCGGTATATGGGATGATTTTTTTCTTGCGTACCGGCCAGATAATTTTATAATTGAATCCGTACTTGACTATGAGCTGGTGCCGGAGAAAAAGCAAGCTGAAGTAAACCTGAAGGTTAAAACAAACAAGGCAGGTAGTTATAAAATTCGTTGGAAACTAATTGATTCCGACAATCAGGTAATATTAGAAAAATTAGTGCCTGTATCAGAAACAAATGTACTAATTGAGGATACTATTTCCAATCTCTCTCTTTGGTGGCCCCATGATCATGGTGAACCCTGTTTATACCATAACCAGGTTGAACTGCTGGACAGTGAGCAGCAAGTTGTGCATGAAAAAAATGATAAAGTTGGTTTTCGTTCAGTGGAACTGGTAATGAATGATGGCGCCTGGAAAAAACCCGATGAATTTCCAAAATCCCGAAGTGTTGCTCCTGCCCAGCTAAAGATAAACGGCAGAAAAATATTTCTAAAAGGAACAAACTGGGTAAACCCTGATATCTTTTTTGGCAAAATAGATGAAAAGAAATATAAAACACACATAGATCTTGCTTTAAAGGCGAATTACAATGTTTTGCGGATCTGGGGAGGCAGTATTATAAACAAGGAAAGTTTTTACAAATATTGCGATGAAAAGGGCATCCTCGTTTGGCAGGATTTTCCGCTCGCATGTAACAATTATCAGAATGATCGTTCTTATATGCAGCTCCTGGAAAAAGAGGCTACTTCCATCATCAAAAGATTGCGTAATCATGTAAGTGTTATTCTTTGGTGTGGCGGAAATGAGTTATTCAACTCGTGGTCGGGTATGGATGACCAATCTCATGCCTTGCGGCTTCTGAATGTCCTGTGCTACAAGTACACGCCCCGGTTACCTTTTATTGCTACCACACCCCTTATGGGTATGGGGCACGGGCATTATATTTTCCGTGATGAAGATACAGGGGAAGAGGTCTTTCAGTGGATGAGAACTGCCAAAATGACGGCGTATACTGAATTTGGAATGCCCGGACCTTCAGATATCAATACCATAAAAATGTTTATGCCTGAAAACGAGTTCTTTCCGCCCAAAAGGGAAACTTCATGGGAAACCCATCATGCCTTTAATGCATGGACCGAAGATACATGGCTTTGCAATAAAACCCTGGCACATTATTTTGGTCCTGCAGCCACGCTGGAGGAATTAATAGAAAACGGGCAATTTCTGCAGGCTGAGGGTTTAAAATTTATATATGAAGAAGCTAGAAGGCAAAAACCCTATTGTGCCATGGCGCTGCACTGGTGCTTTAATGAGCCTTGGCCCACAGCGGCCAACAATAGTATCATCAATTGGCCCGATACACCTAAACCCGCTTATTATAGTGCAGCAGCAGCCTGCAGACCTGTACTGGCCAGTGCTGCATTTGAGAAATTTGTTTGGAGGGAAAATGAACTGTTCCAGGCAGAAATATGGCTTTTAAATGACAGCTATAAAAAAATACCTGATGATGAATTAAATGTTTTTATAGAATTTAATGATAAGCGTATTCATCTGCTTCAGTGGCATTATAAATCGCCGGCTCCTGACGAAAATATTCC
>JBEPYD010000298.1:0-5654 GCA_041641575.1 Bacteroidales bacterium | reverse complement strand
TTTTAAGGTTCTGTATTTATCAGCCAGATCCATGATTTTTCCAAAGTCACCACTCAATTCAGGCTCTATGGTTGCAATCTTGCCTTCGTATACTTCACCTGTAGAACCATTAAGCGAAACCCAGTCTCCTTCGTTAAAGACTTTTCCATCTACGGTCATGGTACGGGTTTTACCATTAATTTTACAAGCTCCGGCACCAGACACACAGCATTTACCCATTCCGCGGGCAACAACAGCAGCGTGAGAAGTCATACCACCACGCGCAGTTAAAATACCTTTGGCGATATCCATACCTTCAAGGTCTTCAGGAGAAGTCTCTACACGAGCAAGAATAGAAATGGGGAATTTATCAGCTTCGTCAGCATGGAATACCAACTGACCTGTAGCTGCACCGGGTGATGCAGGTAAACCTTTTGCAACAACATTGGCATCTTTAATTGCCTTTTCATCAAATACAGGGTGTAGCAATTCATCAAGTTTGTTAGGCTCTTGTCTTAAAACCGCAGTTTTTTCATCAATTTTGCCTTCGCGCAGCAGATCCATGGCAATGGTTACCATGGCAGCGGCTGTTCGTTTACCGTTACGGGTTTGCAACATCCAAAGTTTACCATCCTGAATGGTGAACTCAAGGTCCTGCATATCTTTAAAATAATCTTCGAGTTTCTTTTGTGTTTCAAAAAGCTCTTTGTAAGCATTGGGCATGGCTTCTTCCAGTGAAGGAAAATCCTTTGCACGTACATCTTCAGAAACACCGGCCAGTTGCGCCCACCGCAAAGAACCATCTTTGGTGATCTGTTGCGGGGTACGAATACCGGCAACAACATCCTCGCCCTGTGCGTCAATCAGGTATTCACCGTTGAAAACGTTTTCACCTGTTCCGGCATCACGGGTAAAGGCAACTCCTGTACCGGAATTTTTACCCATATTACCATAAACCATTGCCTGCACGTTTACAGCAGTTCCCCATTCCTCAGGTATCTGATTCATGGCACGGTAATAAATAGCCCGTGGGTTCATCCAGCTGTCAAATACAGCAAGAACGGCACCCCAAAGCTGCTCCCAGGGATCAGTAGGAAACGGTTTGCCAGTGGCATCCTGTACGGCTTTTTTAAATTTATCAACCAATTTTTTCAGGTCAGCAACCTCAAGGTCAGTATCATTTTCCACACCTTTTTCTTCTTTTGCATGATGCAGGATCTCCTCAAAAGGATCTTCGTCTTCTTTTGAAGCAGGTTTCATATCAAGTACAACACCACCATACATCTGGATAAAACGACGGTAGGAATCCCATGCAAAACGTTCATTACCAGATTTTTTTGCAATACCTTCCACAGCATCATCATTCAAACCCAGGTTAAGCACTGTATCCATCATACCGGGCATAGAAACACGGGCACCGGAACGAACAGAAACCAACAGTGGATTCTCTTTGTCACCGAATTTCATGTTCATGATACCTTCTACGTAAGAAACGGCATCTTTAACTTCGTCTTTCAGTAATTCCATTACTTTATCCCGGCCCAGTGTATTGTACTCGGTACAGGCTTCTGTGGTAATAGTAAATCCTGGAGGTACAGGAACCCCGATAAGGTTCATTTCTGCAAGGTTGGCACCTTTACCTCCAAGAAGGTTTTTCATGTCTGCCTTTCCCTCGGCTTCTTTATTTCCGAATGTGTAAACGCGTTTGACTTTAGTCATTGTTAATCTTATTTATTGGTTATTAAAAATTTATAGAGTTTTCTATCATTTTTTTAAAAAAGTACAAATTTATTGAATTTTTTGATAAAATGATGTTCTAAAGCATTATAATTTAGATTAAATCTTACGCTTTGGGCCATAACATTTTAACGTGCTGGAAATACAGGCAATACTTTTTACCACTAATTGAAAAATTATCGCATTATACTTACCGTTTAGTAGATAGAGGTGTAATTTGTATTTATTAAACCACGCGTTGAAAATTCAAATTTTATCTCACTAAAGTTAACAATTAGAGTAAGCCTTTTGAAGCAATTCATTCAGAACAAATTTACATGAAAGACACCAATAGTTTGCATCGTAAACTAAAATTCGTGCATTCGTGGTATAAATTAATAGGTTTTTTATTCAATTCAGAAAATTCTTGTAAAACTATTTACTACGAATTAACGAATTATTGCATAATGATTGCCTTTGGCGAGATAAAGTTTCTATGTGTATTTATTTCACCAGGCGTTGAAAATTTAAATCTGCGCACCAAAATTGATAATTATAGCAAGCCTTTGAAGCAATTCATTCAGAAAAAATTTACAAGAAAGACACCAATAGTTTGCATCGTAAACTAAAATTCATGCATTCGTGGTTAAATATAATGTGTTTTTCTAACACTCCAAATGAGCTCCTGATTCCTACAAGCAACAATATTTTCATCACAATTGTCCCTTTTGTGCCCGGGGATGAAACCGCAAAATAGCATCACGTAAGTATTCGCGGTCTAAATGCGTGTATATTTCTGTGGTAATAATGGATTCATGCCCCAGCATCTCCTGCACGGAACGCAGGTCGGCGCCACCTTCCACCATATGTGTGGCAAATGAATGCCTGAAGGTATGCGGACTGATGTTTTTCTTTAATCCTGTAACTGTCGCCAGATTTCTGATGATGGTAAAAATCATAACACGGGTAAGTCCTGCCCCCCTTCTGTTCAAAAATAAAATATTCTCATGGCCCGGTTTAACCTCGATTGAATTCCTGTCCGGCAAATAGCTGTTAATGTCTTTTACCGCACGCGGACTGATGGGTACCAGCCTTTCCTTGTTTCCTTTGCCTACTATCCTGATAAAGCCCTGCTCAAAATAAAGGTTTGATATTTTAAGTGTAACAAGTTCCGAAACCCTTAACCCGCAGCTGTACAGCACTTCTATCATGGCTTTGTTTCTGCGTCCTTCCGGCGTGCTCAGGTCATGACCAGCCTGCAACAGATCAATCTCCTGAACGCTTAATGTTTCCGGCAGTTTCCGTCCTATGCGGGGTGTTTCCAGTAATGCAGACGGATCCGTGGAAACCATATCTTCCAGCAGCAGAAATTTATAAAAGGCTTTTATTCCCGATAATATCCTCGACTGGCTGCGGGGGTTCAGCCCTATTTCAACAATTGATTTTATAAATGCACGCAAATGATGCGTGGTAATTTCAGCAGGTGAAAGACCCATACCTGAAGCAAAAGATGCAAGTTTCTGAACATCATCTCTATAAGCGATAACTGAATTTGGTGAAAGTGATTTTTCCAGCTTCAGATAATTTACAAACAGTTCTGTTTTCAACTGCCATTCCTGCATCTGATACTTTTTTAAATGTAAATTTCTCCCTTTAAAAATAATACTACCCGCCCGCCAATCAGGCACCGATTGGATGAAAAAACACATTGCAATGCTCCTCCCCTTGCCGATAATTGCCTGGCAGAAAGCTCCTTTTTCTGCAGTTTTTCAGCCCAGTAAGGAATAAGCGTGGTATGGGCTGAACCGGTTACCGGGTCTTCCGGGATACCGGATTGCGGTGCAAAAAACCGGGATACGAAATCTGCCTTGTTGCCTGCTGAGGTAATGATAAGACCGCGGGAGGGTAAGGCTGAAATCTTCGCAAAATCAGGAACAGCTTTTTTCACTTCATCCTCCGACCTGAGTACTGCCATAATATCCGACCTGCCTTTATATACCTCAAGTGGCTGCACATGTATGCATTCTTCAATATCTCCAATATTTTTATAATTTGTGAGGCTGTCTGTTGGGAAATCTAAAAAATACATTTCCCCCTGGCGGGATACTTTCAATATCCCCATTGTTTGGGTTTGAAAAAGGATTTCATCTCCGGCATATCCCCATTCATGAAACAGCACGTATGCCGCTGCCAGGGTGGCATGTCCGCACAAATCAACCTCTGTAGTGGGTGTAAACCATCGTATCTCAAAAACGTTGTTCTGGAGAAGAACAAAAGCTGTTTCAGCCAGGTTATTCTCAGCTGCAATATTTTGCATCAGCCCGGGTTCCGGCCATTCCTCCAGCAGGCAAACGGCTGCCTGGTTTCCGGAAAAAACCTTTCCGGTGAATGCATCGAGCTGGTACATTTTTATTTTTTGCATAGCCAAAGATAAATCAATTCAGTGGGATGCAACAACCTGAGCAAGGGTTATTAAAAATGTGGATTCTACTGCTTCTGAATGCTGGGAACCCATGAATTTGAATATTTTGACCGATATTTTATGCAACTTTTGGATTAGGACTTCAGACTTTCAAATGAGCATTTTTAATATTACAAGAGCCATTTTAAAAAATGGCAGAAGAATTATCTTTCATAAACCATTACTTTAATTACTCAAATAAAAATACATTTTGAAGCGGTATACTATCAATAATGTTTTTACATTTGATTTCAAAACCAATCGATAACCATGCAGAAAAGGATTAAAATAAAATAACCATATATAGAAAATTTATCTATATATTCGTTAAATCAAGTAGTTACAATGAAAAAACAGTTAACCTATAATGCGCATAAACACAATGTTCTTTTTGGACTCATAAACGCAATGGGTTTATGGAGATGTTACCGCTAATAGCAAGAGGGCAGTATTTCACTCAAAAAACCTGCATGATAGAGCAAAAATTCTATTATCTTTGGAGATAGGATATTTTTAAAACAAAAAACCCGGTTTCATCACCAGCATAAAGACTGGGAGAGGAATGACCGGGACTACTTTGCAAAGATAATCAAAAATGGAAGAAAACGCAATTAAAAGAATATTTTCTACGGAACGACTTGAACCCTATTTGCGTCACCATGATAATGACTTTGAAAAATCTCTCCAACATTATAAGGCAAACATCAAGATTTCTGAAGCTTTCTACCCTCTTCTATCTGTCTTAGAGATTGGATTGAGAAATAATTTTGACTACCAATTAAAAAGACTTTTCCAAGATGACCAATGGCACGAAAATTCCAATTTCATAAAAATTGTTTCAAGATTCCAAATTGAAAGGATTTCAGAAGCAAGAACAAGTATCCTTCGAGAAAAGAAACAAGTGACTTCGGGGAAAATTATCTCCGAACTATCTTTCGGCTTTTGGACTTCTTTGCTTGATTCACGATTTGAACGAACACTATGGAAAAACTTACGTCTTTCATTTCCAAATTGTCCCAAATCAATAAGAAAGAGAAAAACCATGAGCTCTAAATTTAACGGAATTAGAAAACTAAGAAATAGAATTTTCCATCACGAACCGATTAGCTGGAATTTCAATGTTTTAATTAATTATCGGAATGAAATAGTGGAAGGAATTGACTGGCTTGACAAGGACTTAGTCAACTGGTGTGAAGACCTTATGCATGTTAACCAGATTATTGAGAAAAATAAACTCTTAATCAGATAGCTACTAGCGGTAACAAGGCATTATATCGCATACCGCCCGCACTTTGATAATTTGGAAGTTATTCGTACATTGTTTCTTTTTAACAGTGGCTGGTGTAACTGGATAGTTTGGGCGGTACGACGCTATATGCCAGCACGTTGTACGCAAGCCAAACAAACATTCTGCACAAATGATACAACGATTATAAATTACATAAAACCAAATAGATAGATAAAATGTCAGGTAAATGTCGTGTTGATTTCAGGTAAA
>JBEPYD010000297.1:0-5654 GCA_041641575.1 Bacteroidales bacterium | reverse complement strand
TCTTTTTCCATTGCAGATCCTAATGAAGTCTGGATAATGGAAATTATAAGTAAAGGTATGGAAGAGAAAGGTGCTGTTTGGGTGGCACGCAGAGTTCCTGATGGTTACATTTCAGGACATGCCAACCAGGCACGTATCCGTACTTTTCCGCAGGATGATCCGGAAAACACGCTTTTTTCTGACGATGTTATAGATTTTGCACGTGATATGGATTACTTTGATGGAAAAGATAAAGATTTCAGCTTTGCCGATGCATACGCTCCTCTTACTTATGGTGCTTTAAGATTTTGTGAAGGAAGGGTTTACAGCATGTTCAACCGTGCTGCACCCTCGCTTAACATGTCTATGGACTATATCAAAGGTGTAGATGGTGCTGAACCCATGCCTCTGTGGGTAAAGCCTGATGAGAAACTTACCGTGCACGATGCTATGGAGTTAATGCGTGATCATTTTCAGGGTACTGAATGGGATATGACCAAAGATCTTGGTGCAGGGCCTTACCAGTTGCCCTATCGCTGGCGTCCCCTTACATGGGAAGTAGACGGCGATGTTTATTGCAATGAGCGGGCTATATCCACCCAACAAACCGCCTTTTCTTTTGTGGCACAAATGCGTTCCTGGTTGCCCGATGCCGTAGGTGGCGTGCTTTGGTTTGGCGTTGACGATACCTATACCACTGTATATACCCCGCTTTATTCTCAAATTACAGAGGTGCCGGAAACTTTTGAGCAGGGCAATGGCAGCCTGATGGAGTTTACCTGGAACTCCGCTTTTTGGGTATTTAATTTTGTATCTAATTTTGCCTATAGCAGATATAGTGATATGATTGTTGATATTCAGGAAACGCAGCAGCAATTAGAGAACAGGTTTCTGGATATGCAACCAGCCATAGAATCGGCAGCAGTGCAGCTATATGAAACAGATCCGGAACTAGCCGTGTCTTTTCTTACTGAATATTCCGTAAATGAGGCCAACAAAGTAACTTACCAGTGGCGTGAACTTGGCGAAGATTTATTGGTTAAATATATAGATGGCAATGTGAAATCTCCTGATGGCTCACTCTCACAACCCGGTTATCCTGACTGGTGGTATGAAAAAGTTGTGAAAGAAACAGGTGATCATTTTAAAATGAAAAAATTAAAAGGCGAAGACGACGACAGTCATTAATTTTTCAGAATAAAACGGGGTTTAATTGTTATTTATGAAAAAAATTCGTAATATTGCGCCCTGTTTCACACGAAGTTAAATACTTAAAATACCATATACGATGAACTTAATGGAAGTAGTTGAAAATCAAGAAATGAAAGATCTTGATTTCCCAAAATTTTCAGGTGGCGATACAATTACCGTTCACTATAAAATTAAAGAAGGAAGTAAAGAAAGGGTACAGCAGTTTCGGGGCGTTGTTATTCAGCGTAAAGGATCCGGAACCAAAGAGACATTTACGGTACGAAAAATGTCAGGAAACGTGGGAGTAGAAAGAATTTTCCCTATGAACTCTCCTTTTATTGAGAAGATTGAAGTTAACAAGTATGGCCGCGTTCGTCGGGCACGCATTTTTTACCTGCGTAAGCTTACCGGTAAAAAAGCGCGTATTCAGGAAAAAAGATTTTAGAAGGTTAATAAGATTAAATTGTGTAAAAGAGGCTGTCCTGGTAAAGGATGGCCTTTTTTATTTTATCAACATTCCTTATCAAACAATATAGGGGTGTTGTCTGTTTTTACCTACACTTTAGAACATCATCCTAATCCGAAAAATATAAATCCTGGTTCTAATAACATGGAACTGCGCATCAAATTCAATTTTTTTATTATCTTTATTAAAATGGGATATTGAATATTTAAAAACAACCAGTATGAAGCCAAACAGAAAAGATATACTTGTATCAGTTGATTTTGGAGAACAATCAATTGAAGCAGTAAAGCAGACGAAGAAATTTGCATTGTTTTTGAAAGCAAAAGTTACGCTATTGCACGTTCTTGAAACACAGGGAAGCTTTATTTCCCGTTTTTTTGGGAAAGATCCGGGCGAAATAAAGCGGGCGGAAGAAGCTGCACGAAAAAAATTGAATGAACTGGCTGAGGCGCATTACAAAAGTGATGGTATTGATTACCAGGTTAAAGTAATGCAGGGAAAACCGTATGAAAAAGTTCTATCGCTTTCAAATGATCTAAAAGCGCGGTTTATTATCATAGGAAAGAATGAAAATTTACAGGAGGAAAAAACTGTTCTGGGGGCCAATTCTCTTCATGTAATTGAAGAAGCCAAAGTGCCCGTGATATGTGTAACAGGTAAAGAGCATAAGCTTGGATACGAAAATTTACTTGTGCCCCTGGATCTTACCAAACAAACCCGTGAGCAGGTTTTTAATGCTGTGGCATTCGGCTTGCATTATAATGCGCATGTTTCGCTGGTTTCGGTGTTGGTGGGGGGCGTTAAAGCACGCAAAAGCCGTATTTACAAGAGGTTAAAGCGCACCCAGCAAACCCTTGTTGAAAATGGCGTAAGTTCTTCTATAAAACTTTTTGAGCGTACAGAGGGCATTCAACCTTATCAGCGTGTAGTGGAATATGCTGCAGAAGAGAATGTTGATCTAATTTTGCTGATGACCCACCAGGAAACTCAAACAAATGATAATTATATAGGTGCCTTTGCACAGAACATTATAAATGAATCAAATATTCCCGTTTTAAGTTTGACCTCAGCGGCGGCAAGAGAGGATGAAGAGCCACTGATGAAAACTATGGTAGATCCGCTGGGTGTACTCTCTGCCACCCAGGAGCGCCGCAGATTTGTAAGATTTAAAAATACTTTTAAATAATGGATAGTAAAAATAAAAACGCACGTTACGAAAGATTATATAACCAGATTGATGACCTTATGAAGAAAAGCGATTCACGGCTCTCTCATATGGCTACCATTTGTGCTGTTTTACATAACAAAATGGATTATTTTTTCTGGACAGGTTTTTACCTGCTTCAAGAAGGGAAGCTTCAGATAGGACCCTACCAGGGCCCGTTGGCGTGCCAGGAACTTGAAAAGGAAAAAGGCGTTTGCTGGGCTGCATGCAATACAAAAAGCAGTATCATTGTGCCTGATATTTCGCGTTACCCGGGACATATTGCCTGCGACAACCGCTCAAAATCAGAAATTGCAGTGCCTGTATTTTCTGAAGATGAAAATGTAATTGCTGTTCTTGATGTTGATAGCCAAAGTCTTGAAAGCTTTGATAAAACTGATGATGAGTGGTTAAGCAAAATTGTTAAGCTTATATAGCACTTATTTAAAAACACTAACCTCTGGGTTACGCATGATGTAAAAACAGGCATTTACATTCCTAAATTTCTTGTTTTTCCATCTTTGTAAGCCTCGAAATTGTAGTTTTCTACACCCTGTCAATAAGCTTCGTATCGCTCAAATGCACCGTCTGCACCAACCTTTGTTTTGCCTAACCAAAATACAAAAACCCTCAAAATTGTCAAAGTTCGGGAGGAACTCAGATAAGGTCTGTTTGTGTCAAAATTTTAAAACAGGGACATATTTCAACATCCTGACTTGCCGGGTTCCTTAAACCTTTTTATCCGGATAAGTAATGAGAGGCTCTTCACCAGACTCATTCTTCCTGGTAGTCTTCTCAATTATCGTCAGTAATTATCTTAAATTTAAGTACTTATTAATCAATCTAATTATTATTTCTTTATCAATCGGTTTAGAAATAAAGTCATCAAAACCATTTTTAAGTGCCAATTGTTTATCAGAATCTGTTGAATATGCTGTTTGAGCAATAATCGGCAGGTTTGGGCGATTTTCTTTTATCTTTTCTGTTGCTTCATGTCCATTCATTACCGGCATCTTAATATCCATTAAAACAAGGTCAATACTGCTGTTTGCCTGGCATTTATCAAATGCTTCTTGTCCATTTTTAACATGTATCAGGTTATAATTACCTTCAATTTCAGCTTCAAAAAGTGCTTCTATATATAGATAATTTACTTCTTCATCCTCTGCTATAAGGATTGTGTATTGGTTATTTTTATTCTGCTTTTCATCGATACTTTTGGATGTGTTTTTTTGATCTCCTTGTGCTGGTTTATAGGGTAGAGAAACCTTAAACGTTGAACCTTTTCCTTTTTCTGATTCAAGGGTAATATTCCCATTTAGAAGTTGGGCATTTTCTCTGCAAATGGATAAACCCAAACCCAATCCACCATGTTTATTCGTGACAGACTTATCCTCTTGCGCAAATCGTTCAAAGATTATGTTGTGGTTTTTAGGTGATATACCAATTCCGGTATCTTTCACATATATAGTTAGATTTTGTTTATCTACCATATAGCCAAACTCAATAAAGCCCTCATTTGTAAATTTTAAAGCATTCTCAAGTAAATTGCTTAATATTTTATTCAGTTTTGTTCTGTCAGAAATAATGCAGCTTTTGTCTGCATGCAGGTCCTTTTTGAGATAAATGGGAATATTTCGTTCTTTCGCTTTTAAGCTAAAAATTGAAAACAACTCCATCATCAAATCATTCAAACTAAAAGCTGTTTCTATGATCTTATCCTGCTTTGTTTCAAGGGTAGCTATTTCAAGTATATCATCTATTATCCTTAGAAGCTGATGACTACTACTTTGAACAATTTTTGAATAATAACTTCTTTTTTCATCCGAAACACCAGGTTTATCAAGCATTTGTGAGAAACCGATAATACCATTCATGGGGGTGCGAATTTCGTGTGACATGTTGTTCAGGAATTCTGTTTTTAAGCGGTTTGCTTCTTCAGCTTTTTCTTTCGCTATAATCAATTCCGATTCGAACTGTTTTCGGGTTGTTATTTCATGATAGTTTCCTAAAATGCCTTTTATATGCTTGTCGGTTAAGAGATTAACCATCGTGATTTCTATCCAGACATAACTACCATCTTTGTGTTTATATTGCAATTCTGTGATTCTGGTAGCATTGGGATCTCGTACAATGGTGACGAAAAATTCCTGTGTAGCTTTCAAATAATCAGGATGTATAATATCCCAAAAGCTTTTTCCAACAAGTTCTTTTGGATTCCACCCAAACAATTTTAAAACATTCTGACTTTTATATTGAATTCTTCCATTTTGATCTAAAATAACTATTACGTCTCCAATATTTGAAACCATTGCATTTTTTATTGCTTCCCCACTTTTTACTTTCTCAGTTGCTTTTTGTACCTGGTATCGAAGTAAAAAAATAAAAAAAGCTAAAAAAATCGATAATCCTATTGCTATTATAAAAGCATATTTTAACCATTCCGGAATAATATGTATCTCCCCAACTTTCCCGTGCGACCATTTTTTTCGTGCTTGATTATATACTGAATTTTTATCGTATTTCCAATAATTGAGATACTTGTCAAACATCAGTAATAATTTCTCATTTTCATTTTTTCTTACTGTGATGTAAATATCAAATGGATTAAATACAATTCCACTTGAACGTAAATTATATTCTCCGGACTTACCTGTACCAAAGGTGCTATTAACGACACCTGCATCTACTTCTTCCGATATGATACTTTCAAAAACCTGTTGAAAATCCTTTTTCTCTATATATGTACAATTAATAGATAGTTTCTCCGTCAAAATCTTTAATTGTTCTCCATTAACATCGGATTTCATTACG
>JBEPYD010000296.1:0-5659 GCA_041641575.1 Bacteroidales bacterium | reverse complement strand
TAAATACTTTAGCATCATGGCTATGTGCCAGACGGCAGATTTCAGGGATATTGTTTACCGTACCATATACATTGGAAGCTCCGGTAATGGATACCCATTGGATTTTTTCATTCCCGTCAGGGACGTTATACTTCTTTAGTGTACTTTCCAGTTCGGCTGTATCAATAAATCCTTCCTCATTACAGCTTAATCTGAGCATTTTGAGGTTTGGCTGCAGCCGCCAGGGCAGGTCGTTTGAGGAATGTTCCAGAAGCGAACTGAGAATAATGCCAGGCGCAGATTCCGCTGTTTGTTTATTAATGATTTGGGCTGCCAGATTTATGCTTTCGGTGGTGTTGGCAGTGAAAAATATTTCGTATTCTTCCGCTGGTGCATTTAAAAAGCCCGCGCAGATTTCTTTTGTCTGTGCTGCAATTCGTTGCTTTTGCACCTCTGGGGCCTGTGAAGCTGAACACCAGGTTTCCCATACGGGCAGTAAGGCTGGGGTGCTGGCACTATTATCAAGGTTGATATATGTCTGTGTGCCTTTTTTTCCGGGTACTGAGAAATACCTCCCAGGCATATCATCTATTAACTTATCGAGAAGTTCTTCTCCTTCAAGGCCAGGATAATCTTCTATATCCAAACCAACGTGAGGAGCATTGTTATTTTTTCGGAAGATATCCTTTCCATATCTTTGCTGCATTTGCCAGGCCACTACAAAGGCAATTACATTGATAATTGCCGGGGTACCGGTTTCAAATATGTCCGGCATTTTCTCCCACAACACCCATTCAGAATGGGTTAATCGGGCAGTACCACCACCTGCAAGCGGCGGTGTGGCCTGCTTTAAGGTTTTTTTATTCAATGCAAAGGCATATACACCTAAAGCTAAGCCTGTATCTTTGCTGTTAATCTCATTTGTTATAGCTTCTTTAAAATGCTGCCTGATAAATGCAGCGCTGTATGGCGAAGCAAATACAACCATCTGCTTGCGGGGATTTATTTGCATGATTGCACCTGTAACTTTACGGGCATGTTCATACAACCGTGTGGTAATCAGTGATTTTTGCCCGCTTCCCCGGTGTACATTGGAATAGGATTCCAAAATACTATATATCCGGTTTTTGAAAAGGAAGAAATAATCTTCCTGAGGCTTTAGTACTGCTTCGGTAGATGGTTCTTGTTCTATTGTCTTCATTTTTTACTGATATATGTAAATAATTTCATACACAAAGTTAAATAAAATATACATAATGTCAAATAAACTATACATTTTGTTGCTTATTTTTACAGCTTCTTACAAATCACAGATTTTTAATCAATTACGTAGGCCTACTGAAAAAGTCTGTAGTGCATTATCTAAAAGGCGGCAAAGCGACGCTGTATAATAATACTGCGAGCTGGAGCCAACGCATTAGATGATGTGCTGCAGACTAATGAAATAAAAGTATAAGAAATGAAAGGTTTTTCAAGATAGTTATCCAATATCCTTACATTTTTTACTAAATTAAACTATATATTAATAATGAAAGTATTTCATGTTTTTCAGTAGGCCCTAAGTAATGTTTAATTTTATACCTTTAAAAGGTAGGAAATAAAGAAAGCCAAATGCTAAAAAAACTGGGATTTACAGATAAAATGAGTTTGAAGATTAAACCTTCTGATTACGAAGGTTTCTCAATTGCACGGGTAATTGCTGAACACAAAGAGCGATATGTGGTGCAGACAGATACCGGAAGCTTTAAAGCAGAAATAACTGGCAATATGCGATATGCTGCTGCAAGTCGGCTGGATTTTCCTGCTGTGGGCGACTGGGTGAAAGTAATGATGATGGATGAACAAACAGCCATTATTATGGAGGTATTTCCCAGGACATCCATTCTGAAAAGACAATCTGTAAGTGCGTATGGAGAAACACAGGTAATTGCAACAAATGTTGATGTGGCATTTATAGTTCAGGCTGTGGGACATGATTTTAATCTCAAACGATTAGAGCGTTATCTCACCATTTGTTATGCAGGAGATATTCAACCGATCATCATCATTAACAAAACTGATCTGGCAGAGCCGGAAATGGTTAAATTTCTTGTAAATCAGGTAAAGGAAAGGGTCAAAGAAACTGAAGTCATTACCTTAACTATAAAAAATCCCAATACCCTTAAGATGTTGATTTTGGCCATGCAGCCTTATCATACGTATTGCTTTTTAGGGTCATCTGGAGTAGGAAAAACTACACTTGTAAATTTCCTGAAAGGAAACAACCCGCAAAAGATAAATGAAATAAGCGCCAGCACTGGAAAAGGTAAACACACCACTACCCATCGGGAATTGACGATACTTGAAAATAGAAGTATTGTGATTGATACACCCGGCATGCGGGAATTAGGCATAACAGAAAGTAGCGAAGGACTAGAACAAACATTTGATGATATTGCATCATACAGTGCTGATTGCCATTATGCCGATTGCAGCCATACCCATGAAGACGGCTGTGCTGTTTTACAGGCCATAGAGGAAGGGAATCTGGCGCAAAGTGTTTACGAAAATTATTTGAAGTTGAAACGGGAACAATTGCATTGCTCCACCTCTCTCAAAGAAAAAAGAAAGCATTCAAAGGCACAGGGTAAAGTATTTAAAGCGGTAAAAAAAGAAAGAAAAAGAAATAAGTTTTAATCACAGGTAAGATATATTTTAAAGAAGTGTACCCTTTAACAGGATGTATCACCACCCATTTCCTGGAATGCATACGTTTGGGCTATAAATTCTGCTATTTTTGTTTCATCCAATTGCACCTTTTTTTTAATGCGGATACACCCTTTCCCCATTTCAAATTCTTTAAGCATTGTTCTGGCGTTTTCTACTTTGTCAATGTTTCCAATGTACAGGCTCACATAGGCTTTTTGTGCCGTAAGATGAAAAATATTCTTACCCCCGGTACCATATCCAAGCATATTGTATTCAATGGTTTCCTTAATTTCCGGAGCAACTTTTTTAATTATTGTTCTCAATTCAAGGAGTTTTTCTCTTCTCCAGTCATCCTCCAGCATTTCCAAGTATTCTTTGGGGTTTTTTGCCTTATATTGCATTGGAATTCTTTTTTAACGATGCGATTCACACACATAACACCATTCTCAAAAAAATGTTTTTATGCAAGTGATTTTAAAAAACTGTCAAATAATTCTTCGATATCTCCTTTGAAATTATCCTTCGTAAGCCTGGTATCCATCACTTTTTGGGGGTCTTTATGTTCCCCTTTTGATAAAACAAGGCTTATGGGCAATGCCTGGCAGGCGGTACATTTGTCTCCCAGAATATTTTTTACTTTGGTAAACACATGCTCGTGTCCGAATTTTTCATCTTTTTGCTCAAAACTGGTACCACAACATGTTACAAAAACGAGGCTGGTAATATGCCGGCGATAACTTTTGAGAAATGCTTTCAAAGGGGGGATTAGCCTCCCTGCCCATATGGGGCCGCAGAGAATTATCCTGTCATATTCGGGAATCTTATGCTTCAGGGATTTTATTCCCGGGTTAACGCCCATCATAAATAGTGGAAAAGAATTTATCACCGGTTGTATCTTTTCTATGGGGCAAAGTAGCCGTTCAGCGATCTTGTGCGCAAGAAAAGCATTATTTCCCTTGCCTGAATAGTAATACACGATTGATTTCATTTCTTACAGCTTTTATATTTGGATAGTTTTTTATAAGGTTTTACTTATATTCCATATCCAATTCAGAATGAATAGCAAAATAAGAGGAACAGCATGCATGGGTTTTTTTAGGAAATCTTCTGCTTTTTGGTAGAAGATAAAGAGAGAAGTTTTCCTTCTAATAGCATCTGCTAAAATCCATAGCGGAAGAACTATCAAGCCTATAGCTGACAAGTACCCAAGGGGATTGAGCAAAAGTGCAGCTTTGAATTCACCCTGCGCAAGTGTAAGTATAGCGCGTGTGGAACCGCAGGAAGGGCAGGGAACATGCGCAACTTTTTTTACAAGGCAAAATTCAAGTGGGCTGCTGTTCGTATTATGCGCTACAAAGGAAATATACAGGTAAACATATCCTGCTGTACAAAGCACAAACAGCAACAAGTAGAATCTATTTAACCTGATGTGCATATAAACTTTGTTTTTACTGCAATTTTTGTGGAAATGTGTTTTATTTTAGAATCACTTCAGCCGCGAAATGTGGCTGAAATACTGAATTCTGAATATTCATAATTGGCTTACACTAAATAGGCACCAAAGCCTATACTACAGGAAATGTCGCAGTTGCTCAAGGTTCTTTTCCCGGGTGGCGCCCATTATCAGAAACCAATCCACGATGGTCCAGATGCCCAGCCCCCCACAAGTAAGTAATTTGGCAATTCCCAAACCCACATCGCCAATAAAGAACCTGTCAATACCCAGTACACCTACCAGAATGGAAAGTATAAGGCTTACAGTGGGATCTTTAAACTGCAAGGTTTGCAACAAGCTCCATCTGGATTCATCAGCCTGTACCAAACGGTCCCTGATGGCCATTAAATGATGGCTTTCAAAAAACTTGCCGTTACTCATGATAAACATGTCAACTTTTTGCGATTCCATTTTGATCAATTATTTATGGGTTTGTCTATTCTTTTTCCCTTACGTGTCCGTTCTGATTTTCAGTTTTTAAATATATTACTTTTTTCCACAAACAGGAAATTTATGGTTTAAATCCTGCAGCAATTTATGAAAAATCTTTATTGGGCCTTTCTTATGAATGTATCTCCCTTACAATTATTCCATCATTTAAACTTTTAATGAAATAAATGGTGATACTTAAGAGCAAAACTCCGAATCAAATTATTGAAAGGATGCCCCAAATATCTGAAAAGCCCAAATTTGAAACAAGTATGGTAGTTATGGGAATTAGAATAGCATAAATAATAGATCTTTTCTTTGACTTTGGATTAAGAAATAGTTCTAATCCACTTACTGAAGAAAGCGATATCGTTTTGTTTTCACTTCTTATACCAGGCCTGCTTTTTCCCTGAATTTTGATGTTGCCATTTTCTTCCAAATCAACTTCTTTGGTTTCACCCTGTTTTAATGCTGCAACAAATTGATCATTAATGTACACTTTTATTTTGGCTTCACTATAATATTTTTCCTCAGACTTAGGCCGGGAGATCAATAGTTTCCTCATTTTTCACAAATTTCCAGATTGTAACCCAAAGGTATAAAGATAATCTCATTTTTAAAATGGAAAAAATGGGTTAATTTTCTTTCGATCCAGCTCGGATTTATGAATTGCCGGATGAGCAAAAAGCAGAAGAAATTATATGTGTGTTTGCATTACCTGTTCTGCTTAGGTTCTTTAACACTTTAGGTTATAATTAGTTTAAATGGCTGTTTAATTATCAGAACGCAGTTCTCCTGTGCAGGCTAAATTCAGAAATAAGTCAATAATACTCCACATGCATTGGTTAATTCTAAGGACTTTCTATTGAGACATTTATTGAATATTATCTGTCGTTTAATCTGAATTGTGGGTAAGAAAAAAATCGATTTTTTCAATAAGCACTTCCTTATCAACGGGTTTTGTAAGATATGCATCAAAAATATTCCTGTAGGTTTCCACTTCGTGGTGCATGGCATATGCTGAAACAGCAATTATTTTCATTTCAGGATATTTCTCTTTAATATTTT
>JBEPYD010000295.1:0-5659 GCA_041641575.1 Bacteroidales bacterium | reverse complement strand
TACATTTTTCTTACCACGAAGCATATCCAGTGTATGCCTGGCGTTTTTCCACTCGTCATCAGGATTAAAGACAGATTCA
Source organism: Bacteroidales bacterium (assembly GCA_041641575.1). Lineage (GTDB taxonomy): Bacteria > Bacteroidota > Bacteroidia > Bacteroidales > JBEPYD01 > JBEPYD01. The sequence goes on along the minus strand of JBEPYD010000295.1, from coordinate 5,580 downwards.
CCCGTCCATCCTGTGCCACTGCCTCCGGGACCGTTAATAATTTCGAAGGAATTATACCAGTTGATACCATCAGCAATAACACCTATGGTTTGCCATGATTTTCCGTCATCAATTGAGGATTGGAGCGAGGCGCCATCGCGGTTTTGATCCAGGGCACGCCAAATGTCAATACTAATGAAGGGGCGTTCCGTGTCAGAAAAATCGAAGCAAGGGCTGGTCACCACAGATTGCTCTCTGCTTCCTGTTCCGGCAAACGAAGTATGCCAGGCTTGTGTACCCGAAGACGCCTTGTTTATAACATCGCCTGCGGGTTGCCCCAGATTCCAGCTTTCTGCTGCTGAACCCTGAATGGCTGCATCCACCCAACCTGTTGTATTACCTTCAAAATCCTCAAGGTAAGGCTGTTCCGCAAGCAAGATGGTTGGACGTAAATAAATTGTTCTGGAAATTGTATCGCGGCATCCTTTGTTGGTTTCCACCTGCAGGGTGATGTTATATTCCTCAAGCTGCGGGAAAAGGTATGAAAAACTATCAGTATCAAAAGTTATAACATCGCCGTTAAGGGGGAAACTCCATTTATTTTCAACAATTTCATTTACTGAAGTAGAAAGATTTGAGAAATTTATAGGAATCTCCTCATCATAACATTCATTGTCCCATGTAAAATCAGCCACCGGTTTATCTCCAAAAGTAATCACTGTATCAAGTAAATCACTGCAATTATTAATGGTTGTGGCGGTAAGTCTAATATTCCTTGCCCCGGCAGTACTATAATAATGCGAAGGTGATTCCTGATTGCTGAAATTATTTTGTCCGCTGTTAACATCCCCAAATATCCATGCCCAGGTATTTATATCATCTTCGCTGGTTGTTTGGTTTATAAAATTTGTAGGACTACCCGGGTCTCCCGACAAACAAATATTATTCACTATAAAAGTTGCTTTAGGGGCTGGCGATAAATTTACAATACGGTAATCGGAGGCCACACATCCACCAGGGGAGACATAACGATAACGCACAGTATCCGTTGTAGGTGCATCCGGAATTCCCGGATTATACCAAAAGCCGTTTACGACATCTCCTGTAACTCCCTTTCCGGAAAACACACCACCTGCAATGTTTCCGGTAATCTGAGTGGCAGGTTCATTTGTGCAAGTATGCCCGCCCGAAATGCCAGACATTTGTGCTTCAGGCAATATTTCAACCTCAATTTGCTCATATAAAGTAAGAAAATCTCCATCAAAATAAGTATAGGACACGGTGTATATACCCTCATCCAACAATGTGGGATCAAGAATGGCTGTATTATCTCCATTATCCACAAGGCCTGTGCCGCCACTGATGGAAAATTCTCCTATATCACCTGCAAGGTTGGCTCCGGTAATTAGAATGGTATCACCGTCTCCGCAAAAATGTGTTCTGTTTTCAGGGAATATAATGTCTCCATCGGCATCAATAACGTTAACCATCTGTTCCGCGCTTGAAGAACATCCATTTACAGGATCCGTATAGAAATAAGTGATCCTGTGCGGAGAATTATCAGTACCCGCTATAGAAGGATAAAAAGTATTATTTGAAGTAAGCACGCCGGGTCCTGAAAAATTACCACCTGCAGGTGTGCCCTCCAGCAAAACAGGATCAGCAGAAACACTGTAAGTAGGGTTTAATCCGGAGAATGAAACATCCGGTCTTTCTTTTACAGTAATGGTAGCAGCGCCCTCCCCGGTATTGGAATTTGTACTTGCATCCGTAACACTAACCACTGAATAGGTTATGGTTTGAAGAGCTTTTATTTTAAGGGTATAAGCAGCAGTAGTAATGCCATTTATTCCTACCAGGCTACCTCCCTCACTTAATACAATATCCCACGGAGCAACTCCTGAAAGCGAAATAATAATCTGGGTACTGTCACCTTCACAAATAGATGTTGTGCCTGCGATGGTAGCAGTAGGCAGGGTAGCAAAAATAATTACCGTATTGGGTTCCAGCTGCGTGTATGCAGGGCTTATATTACCTGCCTGATCATTTAATACAATATTTATCTGTAAGTTTCCTGCAGCCACACTATTATCTACCTCGGCAACAAGGTACGTTAACAAATATGTATTGCCGCTTTGATGTGAAAAATTCACCCGTGGCGAACTTATCGGCACCCCATTAATAGAAGATGCGCTGTTGATAATATAATTGTTGCCATCCGTATTAATGGTTACTTCAACCAGGTCGCCGATGCCTTTATTCCCCGGACTAACAGTCATACTAATCACTTCAGGAGAATTTGCATCTATTGAAACGGTGTTGGAAGCAATATTTGTAAATGGAAGGCTCTTATTTCCGGCAGGGTCTGTCAAAACCACAGAAGCAGTTAATTGTCCGGGAGCTACATCGTTATCACCTTCTGAAACTGTGTATGTAATGGTATAGTTTCCGGAACCTATTTCTGTAAAAGTCATGTTTACCGATGAAATTGAGATATCATTTACAGTGGTGGAAGGATCAATGGTATATCCTGCATCATCTGCATCAACGATCAAAATAAGGCTTTCTCCTATCTTTTTACTCCCTGAGATAATAGACAGGGAATTAACCACCGGCCTTTTGGCATCAATGGGATCATTGTTTTGAACTATGTTTTGATTAAATGGCTCACTTGCGTATTGCCCATTACTGATAACCAGATTATTAACAGGAATGGATGCGCCTGCAGAATAATTATTACCGCCGGAGGAAACAACAAAATCAGCAGTATAGCTGGTTGCCGAAACCCTTTGAAGATTATAGAGTGAAAACCCGCCAATATTTCCGGATGTAAGCGTGTAAGGTGTTCCTCCATCATTAGAAGTAGCGATAGTTGCCGTTACCACATCATTTATTTTCATGGGAGCATTTGGAATGGAAACATTCACAACTACCGGCTCTATTTCAGCCTGTATGATAATACTATTGGACATAAGATTGGAAGTACTCTGCAACAGTGCGGCAGATTTAATGCTGACGCTCATGGATACATCTGTATCAAAATCAGTATCGTTATATCCCAGCGTTAGATCAGCTGCACTGACAGAGGAGCCAGATATGCCTGAAATAGAAGTGCCTGCAGGGGCATTGTTAAGTATAAAATCCGCAGGTACCAGTGTTGTATGATCAACAAACTGATCATTGATGATGGTTAGCTCGAGCGTTTGCCCATTCAGGGAACTTTCTGTTACAGCCGCTGGCGTGCTAAGGTTCAGCGATGCCGGTTCAATTACGGCTGAGACTGCAAGTGCATTGCTTGTAAGCGGATGGGTACTTTGCAGCTCACTTCCGGCAACAATTACACGCAGGTTATTATAATCTATATCAAAATCAGTACCATCATAGGAAAGTGTAATTTCTGCTTCAACTGCATTTATTTTCTGAACACTACCGATAGTAACGTTTGTTGGCTTGTTTATAAGACTTACGTTGGAAGCAAGTATACTGCTGTTTTTAAAAGTATCCTCTGATAACTTCAATGAGATAACAGAACCATCCAGGTTTAACTCTGTGAGTGCAGGTGAGGCATCAGCAATGAGTTCTTCGTTATATCCTGTAATGGTTAGCATGTTGCTTGTAAGATCAGCGCCTCCTGTGAGCACGGAACCTTCAACCAGAACACTGAAATTATTGATGTTTACATCAAAATCAGTCTGGTCATAAGCTAATTCAAATTGAGCAAGGGTGGCACTTATATATGAAACACTGCTGATACTGGTATTGGCAGGAGCATTGTTAAGCGTAAAATGCGCTTCATTAATTAAATTAGTGCTGAAAGTTTCACCTGTTAGTTCAATTTTAACGATAGCACCATTAAGGTTAAACTCTGTTAAGCCTGCACTGCTAATGGTTACGGATTGTGCTACAGCAGTGCTTGCTGTTAAGCTAGTGAATATTACTGCAAAAAATGTATGTAGAAAGTATCGCATGTTGTTATTTTTTGTGCGGTTTTGCCTGTAAGCGTTTTGTTAAAGAATTAAAAATTACCATCGGGCAGCGTTTTGATTAATGTTGCCATCAGATTATTTTCAAAACCATTTGCTCCCGTTATTAATATACCACCATCAGGATGCAGGGCGACATTTGTTCCTACCTGATCTATTCCAGGGATGCCAAATAAATTCCTGAAAACTTCGTCTCCTGAAGCAGTATATTCTGCTAACATAATATTTTGGTCGGACTGATCAGTTCTGGTTCCGGCGATTATTAAATTTCCATTTTGTCTCTGCGTAAAATTACCAGGTAAGAAATTATCCTCTGGTGCTGGAAAAATAAATGTCTCCGTTCCTGTAAAATCCTGGTTAAGATACATGAGAAATGTCTGACTTCTTATATCCTGACCTGAAAATTCATTGCCCAACAAAATAATCTGACCCTGATGTGGTAAAATTGAAACTACCTGTTGTGTATTAGCGGATTCAATTACCTTAAGTTCAGTTGCCTTTCCCAGGCTATTGGTTCGAATTAAAAAAATATTGCTTTGTGAATTAGCGACAGGAAAACTGTTGGTGGTTCCGGCAATAATATATCCATTATCGAGAACCATTACATCATTAATTTGATCATTTCGCACTCCGCCATGTGTGGCAGACCATATTGTATTGCCCGCAGCATCCACTTTGATCAACCAGGCATCCTGCTCTCCGTTTCCAAAGCTCTCTGTATTAGCACATAAAATAATGGATCCATCGTTAAGCACCTGCATAGAGGCAGCCTGTTCGTCGTCAGTTCCACCTATATGTCTGGACCAGTTTAAGGCTCCATTTTCATCCAGGCTTGCAAGAATTAAATTTGTATTTGGATTAGCATTTGCAGCCGTATCGTTAATGGTTGCAAATAAATAATAGCCTCCTCCGGGGTTCACTTCAACAAAACCTCCCAGGTCATCAAATGGTGTTCCAAATTTCCTAAAGGGTGAAACAGCATTGCCAAACTGATCGGTAAGAACAAAAAATATCTCAGTGTCAAAAGCCAGACCATTAAGCACATTTGTTGTGGTACCTGTAATGGCATATCCTCCCTGGGGCGATAGCGCAACATCTGTGGCAACATCATCAAAGGAATTTCCGAAATATTTGATAAATGATTTTGCCTGCCCTTCTCCTATTTCTGATTCCGTTTCACATTGTGAAAAGGCACCAAAAATGAGAACAGTGATTATGCAGAGATATGTGGATGATAAGATGTTTTTCATGGAAGGGTAGATTGCTTTTTGGCTTTGTAAAATGGTACCACGTATGATGCAGAAATAACCATGTTGTTTAGCGTAAAATTATCATCTATATAAAAATACCGGAAAAGTGGTTCACTATTTTCTGACATCCGGGTTTTTTCATCAACCTGGTTAAAAGCTCCTGCATAATAAGCTATATCAAAATTCAGATATCCCGCTCCAAGATTTACTTGTATGCCACCTGCAGCAATGGCATTCAGATGAAACCTGTTGCGAAAATCCAAAATATCTACATCAGCGCCCGTCTGGTCAAAATGGCTGTTATCCAGATATTCATTCTCAAAGGTTCCAACAGATCTGATTGTAAAAGCAGGAGCAAGTCCAACCCT
>JBEPYD010000294.1:0-5661 GCA_041641575.1 Bacteroidales bacterium | reverse complement strand
GGGAATTTGCAGCCGTAGCACTTATAGGAAATTCGTATGACGAACGTGTTTACGAAAGAAGAATTTATCCCTGGAATGGACACAACCTTCGCCAGGACGATAAAAAAGCAAGAGGCGAAATGCGCGCCAATTTTGTAAGAGGACGTGGTGATTACATGGGTACCGCCGGAGATCTTAATGATAACGGAGCCATCACTGTTCCTGTTAAATCATACTGGCCCAATGATTACGGCCTGTATTGTATGGCTGGTAATGTGAATGAGTGGGTGGCTGATGTTTACCGTCCGCTATCTGCCGAAGACGTGAATGAATTCAGACCTTTCCGTGGAAATGTATTCACCGAAGTAGCCCGAAACCCTGATGGTTCTATTGCTTCTAAAGACAGTATGGGCCGATTAAAACGCGTTGAAATGACAGAAGAGCGCATTGGTGACCGTCATAATTTTTCAAGAGCTGACTACCGCAATTATGGCGATGGTGATGTAAACTCAAGCCTTGACTATGTTCAAAAAGAAACTGCCGGACAGGATGGCAGCGGAAGAATGTACGCCCAGAAAGGTTCAGACATGTCTTCTCTTGTAAATGATGAAACACGTGTATATAAAGGTGGATCATGGAAAGACAGAGCTTACTGGCTGAGCCCCGGAACCCGCCGTTTCCTCCATCAGGAAGAAGCACGTGAAGACCTTGGTTTCCGCTGTGCAATGATACGCGTAGGAAGCCCTGCCGGATATTAGTAAAACGAATTATATATTTAGTCAAAACCTCATTACACCGTAATGAGGTTTTTTTATTTTTGCATGTACAGATTAATATCATTGATTTGAAATTTGATCTTGTTTGAATGCTGAAGATCTTTTCCGGATTTGGGGAATGTGCATAGCGGATGGTAATCCTAAAATTATTTTCATTTAAATATTCTTTTGAATGGATCAGATAAAGAAAATATATGAGCTTTTTCAAAAAAGTAAAGGCGTAACAACAGATACCAGAAAGAGTGGTGATGGCATGTTGTATTTTGCTTTACGAGGGGCCAATTTTAATGGAAATACATTCGCTGCGCAAGCCATTAAAAACGGCTGTGTTGCTGCAGTGATAGATGATAAAGATGTTTGGACGGAAGGGATGATACTTGTTGATGATTCCCTTACTGCTTTGCAGGAATTGGCTACCTACCACCGGTTGAGGCTGGGTACTAAACTGTTGGCTTTAACCGGATCTAATGGCAAAACCACAACTAAGGAACTTATCATGCAGGTGCTTTCGAAAAAATACCGCATCATTGGAACGCAGGGTAATTTTAACAACCATATTGGTGTTCCGCTTACCCTTCTTAGAATAAAAGATGATACTGAAATTGCCGTGGTGGAAATGGGTGCGAATCATCAAAAGGAAATTGCTTTATTATGCCGCATTGCACAACCGGATTATGGCATGATTACTAATATTGGCAAAGCTCATCTTGCCGGATTTGGCGGTATTGAAGGGGTGAAGAAAGGCAAAGGAGAGATGTTTGATCATTTAAGGGCCACCGGAGGTACCATATTTGTAAATGCAAGTAATCCCACCTTAAAAAACATGCTTGCCGATGCTAGGAATGAAATCATTAAGTATGCTACAGATGAGCATACACCTGCTTTTTGCAAAGGGAGATTATTGGCGTCTGATATTTTTCTGAATGTAAAAATACAAAAGAGTAATTCGGCAAGTGAGTATGAGAAGGAAAGCACAGATATCCATACAAAACTTGCAGGACATCATAATTTAGAGAATCTACTGGCTGCTGCATGTATAGGTATGTATTTTGGTATTGATCTTGCAGAAATCCGCGATGCAATAGAAGCTTATATACCTTCCAATAACCGTTCGCAGGTGCTGAAGACCAAAAATAATACCGTGGTACTTGATCATTATAATGCAAATCCTACCAGCATGGAGGCTGCTATTCAAAATTTTTATACTTATACCAAAGGCCCCAAAGTTTTAATACTTGGGGATATGCTCGAACTGGATGAATCGAGCATGGAAGAACATAAAAAGATTATTGATGATGTAAACAAACTGGATGCAAAGGCATTTTTTGTTGGACCTATTTTTAATGAATTATTAAAAGATGAAAAAAATGCTTTCACCACATCGGAGGAGCTTCGTCAACATTTGGCAAACATACCTGTAAAAAATGCAACTATTCTGCTTAAAGGAAGTAGAGGAATAAAACTGGAAGTAATATTAGATAATTTGTAAATTAAATTGCACTATGGCAAATAAAATAATGGATCCGATAGGGAAATTGATGGGGTTACGATATAAATCGCATCCCTGGCATGGCGTGGATATCGGAGATGAAGCACCTGTGATAATTACCTGCTTTATTGAAATGGTTCCCACTGATACAGTTAAATATGAAGTGGATAAAATTAGCGGATACCTGAGGCTCGACAGGCCCCAAAAGTACTCCAATGTGGTGCCGGCTTTGTATGGGTTTATACCGCAAACTTACAGTGGTGAGAGTGTGGCTGAGCTAAGCCAGGAAAAAACCAGCGATGAAAGTATCCGGGGAGACAGGGATCCTATTGATATTTGTATCCTAACAGAAAAAGATATTACCCATGGCGACATTCTGGTTAAAGCCCGTCCTATTGGTGGATTTCGGATGCTCGACGGAAATGAAGCCGATGATAAAATAATTGCTGTATTGAATAATGATGCCGTATATGGTGAATATAAAAACATCTCCGATGTGCCTGAAACCATCGTTGACAGGTTACGCCATTATTTTTTAACATACAAGGATTTACCCGGAAACAAGCGCAATTGTGAAATCACGCATACCTATGATATAAATGAAGCGCATGAGTTAATCAAGCGCTCCATGAATGATTATCATCACAGGTTTGATAACCTTGAAATGGCTTTATCTTCAGTTTAAAGATATAGGTAACGTTTAATTTTTTGCGTTGGGGTTTTTTCAAAAGGCTCAACCTGCTCAACAACCATTTGCAGTCGTGAAAATTTATTTACTTCTGCATTTACTTTTTCCTGTATTTCCTGCAGGTGCTGGTTAGCACTTTCATTCACGGCTTCCCTAAGCTGTAACGCGTTATCTTTAAGGTTGTTATATTTTGATTCTAGCTCTTCATAGTTCAAATGCACCCGGGCAATAAGTTTGCCTTTTAACTCATATACCAGCGATTCTGATACTGTTTCAAAACTGTTCAGCACAGCCTCTATTTCTTCCGGATAAATATTTTCACCGCTGGGTCCCAGAATCATGTTTTTCAACCTTCCTTTGATATAAAGGTTTCCATCCTGATCGAAAACACCCAGGTCGCCTGTTTTGAAAAAACCATCTTCAGTAAAGACATTTTGTGTCTGATTTTCATCTTTGTAATAACCAGCCATAATGTTTTCTCCCCTGGCAACAATTTCTCCTTCACCTGTTCCAGAATCAGGATTGATAATTTTTAATTCAACGCCTTCCATGGCCGGTCCTGTGGAGCGATATCGGGTGGCAGAAGGATGCGCACCTGCCAAAAGTGGTGATGTTTCTGTAAGGCCATAACCAATGGCATAAGGGAATTTCGCATCGCGGAGGAATTTTTCAACCTCAGGTGCCAGTGGTGCACCTCCGATGCCAAAGAATTTTAGCTCGCCACCAAAAAGTGTCTTGAGTTTTTTTCCTGCCATTGCATGAAGCCTTTTTCTAAAAAAAGCATTCTTATACAATGATTTAATAACAGGAGTCTTTGTAAGCTTGGGTTGAATCCTGAGCTTGAATATTTTTTCAATAATCAGGGGTACGGTTAGCATTAGTGTTGGTTTTACCTCATTTAAAATAGGTAAAAGTACACTCGCTGTCGGGGGCTTTTCCAGGTAGTAAATGGAAGCGCCGTTAAAAATCGGAAACAGCAGACCAAGCGTACATTCGTAAGTATGTGCCAGCGGCAGTACAGAGAGAAATCTGTCACCGGGTACCAGCGGTTGTATGGTAGAAAGATTTCTTGCCTGAAAAACAAGGTTTTTATGCGTAAGCATTACTCCTTTAGAGGTTCCGGTGGTGCCAGAAGTATAGATGATTGTAGCCAGCTCGTTTTCTTCAAGTGGTGCTGAAAATGGATCAGAAACGGGTGTTTGCTCATTTTGTTCCTGCAACTGGTCAAGTGTTTCTATTTCATATTTAATTATATCTGCCGGAAGTTTTTCAAAAGGGATGTTTTGAAGTAGTTTTTTTGAATAAAAAACAGCTTTAGCTTCGCTGTGCCTGAATATATTTTCTATTTCAGATTTATTAAAATCGGGAAGGATAGGTACAGCAACTGCTCCCATATTTGTAATTGCAAAATGAGCAATACCCCAGGAGGGATTGTTCTCGCTTAAGATAATAACCTTGTCTCCTTTCCTGATATTATCATTGTAAAGCGCCATACCTGTTTGGTATACAAGGGTGCCAAATTGTTTGTAATTGAGCATTGATTTACGTGCAAACCCAACAGCCTTATTTTCTGAAAAACGCACAAGACTGAAGTGTAACAGGTCGCGCAGTGTTTTTACATCATTTTTTTTAAGCATGATTATATAATCGAATTTTTTATTACCTTAGTTAAACTATCGTTTCAAAAGAAAAACATAAACATATACTGCTTTGTTCATAGATGTACATATGTAGCTTTATTTACCTAAAAAAAGCAGGACAAAGATACATTTATCTGCATATTTGATGCCATTTATTTTAAGAATTTGAGGTGATATATATCTCCTAATCCTGGAGATAAGGAAATACATGAGATATATGCGTGGCAAACCCTACACGCATATTGGCCGATTTGTATAACTCTTTGGCGATGTGTTTTATTTGATTTTGATTGGCCAGTAAAACCTGCACAGGATCAATACCATCAAAATTAATTTTGCCCTCCACAGCTGACAATGTAGTAAGGTTTTTCTTAAATACCTCTTTCATTTCTTCATAGGTTTTGGTAATCTGGGCCAGGCGGTGACCTACAATTCCAATTACTTTTCCAGTTTCAAGATTTACCACGGGGCTTCCGGAATTCCCTTGTTTAATGGATGTTTCAATCTGTATATAACGGGTGCCTTCCTGAATAATATAAGAAGACAAAATTCCGGGTTTTATGGAAAGATTTTTAAAATTAAGTTGATATCCCAGAATAGCAATAGAAATACCAACTTCCGGGAATGTTTCTGATTCCTGAATTAAAGGAAGTGAAGGTATTTTATTAAATACTTCCTGGTCTATTTTAAAAATAGCAAATGTGTGATTTTCTTTCTCTATTCCGGGTTTCAAAAGTGACATAAATTCCTTCATTGAGAATTTTATTTTTGCACTAATTTCACACCCGTCAATCCCGCAGAACCTGATTACAACGGTTTTGGCCCCTTTTACCTGAAAAATCAGCTCGTCTGTCATCAGGTAACTGTCAGCTTTAAAACCTGTAAAGCTGATAAAATTAATGCCATCGGCATTATAAAAATTTAACGAGCAAACAGAGGCATAACAATCTTTCCAAAGTTGTCTGTACATTGTTTTTCAGTTAGCTTAGCATTAATTTAAGAGTACAAATATATGTTTACTTCTGTTAAAACCAATAGCTTGAATCATTTAATAAACAAATAAAAAAACTATTCATTTATAACTACATT
>JBEPYD010000293.1:0-5691 GCA_041641575.1 Bacteroidales bacterium | reverse complement strand
GATGGAAAATAACTCCGCCCACTCAAATAACAAGCCTTTTACCGTTAATTTCCCTGAGAAACATAATGGAGAACTCAAGAACAAACCGGTTCCTTATCCACTAAGTGAACAGGAAACCATTAAAAACCCTTTTGTAATTCCCGGCCTAAAAAAGCTGAATATTGATCCTCAGCTTAACCCAAACAACTCTTTTACTAATTTTGTGGAGGGAGAATGTAATCGTTTGGCACGTTCAGCAGGTTTTGCCGTTGGCAGCAATCCGGGAGGGACAGCTTTTAATCCACTGCTTATTTATGGCGATAGTGGTCTTGGAAAAACGCATCTGGCTCAGGCAATAGGTATAGAAGCAAAAGAAAAATATCCTGATAAAACCGTACTTTTTGTAGATGCGAATAAATTTCAAACCCAGTTCGTAGATTCCATCCGCAATAATAACCGCAACGATTTTCTGCATTTTTATCAGATGATAGATGTATTGATTATTGATGATGTGCATCACCTGGCCGGGAAAGAAAAAACCCAGGATGTTTTCTTCCATATTTTCAACCATTTACATCAATCAGGAAAACAACTTGTACTTACGTCGGATAAGCCACCGGTGGAGCTACAGGGATTAGAACAACGCCTGCTTTCAAGATTTAAATGGGGGTTGTCTGCTGACCTGCAGTCACCTGATTTTGAAACACGTATTGCCATCCTGAAAAAGAAAATTTACAATGACGGCATAAATATGCCCGAGGAGGTGATTGAATATATTGCCACGCATATATCCAATAATGTGCGTGAACTGGAAGGTGCACTCATTTCGTTGCTTGCGCAGAGCACACTCAACCGGAAGGAGATTACCCTGGACCTGGCCCAGGCAATGATAGACAAGCTGATTAAGAATACCAAAAAAGAGATATCCATTGACTATATCGAAAAAGTTGTATGCAACTTTTTTAATGTTCCGGCTGAAATGCTGCAGTCTAAAACAAGGAAACGGGAGATAGTACAGGCAAGGCAGATTGCCATGTATTTTTCAAAAAGCCTTACCAAATCGTCGCTTGCCACCATTGGGGCACATATTGGCGGAAAAGATCATGCTACCGTACTCCATGCTTGCAAAACTGTCAATAATCTTATTGAAACGGATAAATCTTTTCGGCTCCAGATTGATGAAATTGAAAAGAAATTAAAAATATAATTTGCAGAAAAACAGGTTTTCTTTTGAAACCTGTTTTTTTTTACCTTAGATCCCGATGTGTAATTAAAAAATGATATTCGTACTTTTAACCATACTTTCTTCCACAGGAATTTTTGCTGTCTTCAGATTTATTGACAGATATAATGTCAGTACTTTTAGCGTAATCATCATTAATTATTTTGCGGCGGTAGCCATTGGCTTAATCTTTCTTTCCTCCAGGCTGCAAAATATTGTTATTCCGGGACAAGCAACACTATTTACGGCAATTGTTATTGGTATTCTTTTTATTGTAATGTTTTACATTATAGGTATGTCTACACAAAAGGCCGGAATCACGCCTACTACTGTAGCATCAAAAATGTCTGTCGTTATTCCCATAACTTTTTCCATTCTCATTGACCCCACTGATTCTATTGATCCGATGAAATTGTCCGGAATATTAATTGCTTTGCCAGCACTCTTATTTACAATTTATAAACCAGCTAAAGTAAAAAATATCTCCGAAGGTTTTTATCTGCCCCTTATCCTTTTTGCCGGAATGGGGACAGTGGATTCTATGGTAAAGTTTGCCCAGGAGGCATTTGTTAAAACAAATTCGGAATTGCTTTTTTCAACCATGGTATTTTTTTTCGCTGCCATTTCAGGTGTTTTAGCTGCTATCCTTCAAAAGAGACGAATAAGTGAATTTTTCAATAAAAAAGTACTGACCTGGGGTATTTTGTTAGGCCTATTCAACTTTGGATCTATTTTTTTTATTTTAAAAGCATTAAATTTTCAACTACCAGGCGGCGAACGTCTTGATGGGTCCATTGTATTTGCTGTAACCAATATGGGCATTGTGCTATTATCAGTCTTTGCAGGTTTTTTAATCTTCCGCGAGCGACCTACAGCAATTAACTGGATAGGTGTAATTTTATCTGTTGTGGCAATTTTTATCCTGGCAAACTGGTGATATGATGCTTAAAAAAGATACATATAAAACAATTGCAGAACCCGCAGAGGGCATATTTAAAGACAAAGGCAGTAAATTTCTTGCTTTTGCTTATCCGGTTAAAACCGGATCTGAAGCCATGCAACATGTTTCAATGCTAAAAGATAAATTTCATGATGCCCGCCACCATTGCTTTGCATATGTAATTGGTTTTAAGAAGGAACAATGGCGCGAGAATGATGATGGTGAACCCTCTGGTTCGGCCGGAAAACCTATTATGGGACAGATTAATTCTAATCATCTCACCAATGTTATCGTAATAGTGGTAAGGTACTTTGGAGGAACATTATTAGGTGTGGGAGGTTTAATTCAGGCCTATAAAGCCGCTGCTGCTGATGCTCTTTCGGGTGCTAAAGTAGTTACCAAAACCATAGATCATCAATATACCATTACTTTTGGATATGAGAATATGTCGGAAATTATGCGAATTATTCGTTCTGCAACATTAAAAAATGTAAAGTATGACTTTCAGGAAATTTGTAATATCCGGTTTGATGTTCGCCTTTCAAAAGAAAAAGAGATTTTGAATCAGCTGGGAATACTTGAAAATATAACCATTAAACAAATTCATAATGAAGAAACTACTAAATAGTTTAAAAATTGAAGTTAAATTAAATCTAATATCATGAAGAACAGGAGCCTGGTATCCATAAATGATTATTCAAAGGAAGAATATTTAAAAATACTCGAATTGGCTGCAGAATTTGAGGGTAATCCCAATCAGGATTTACTGAACGGGGCAGTTGTTGCATCTCTGTTTTTTGAGCCTTCCACCCGTACACGTTTGAGTTTCGAAACCGCCATCAATCGCCTGGGTGGGCGCGTAGTGGGTTTTACCGATTCGGGTTCGTCAAGTGTAACCAAGGGAGAAACATTGAAAGATACCATAAAAATGGTGTCTAATTATGCAGATCTTATCGTAATGCGGCACCCGCTGGAAGGAAGTGCGAAATATGCCAGCGAAATTTCCAGTGTTCCCATTATAAATGCCGGAGACGGTGCTAATCAGCATCCTACACAAACCTTACTGGATCTTTATTCAATCTATAAAACACAGGATTCTCTTGAAGATATTAACTTATTCCTTGTTGGTGATTTAAAATACGGACGTACTGTACACTCCCTGTTGATGGCCATGTCGAAATTCCGAACCACCTTTAACTTTGTATCGCCTCCGGAATTGCAAATGCCAACTGAGTATAAGATTTATCTTGATAATCTGGGACTCAAATATTTTGAACATCGTGATTTTGAAAGCATTATTCCACATGCAGATATTGTGTATATGACGCGGGTACAGAAGGAACGTTTCTCTGATCCCATTGAATATGAGAAGACAAAAAATGCTTATATTCTCAATGCCGAAATGTTGGAAGGAACCCGTGATAATATGCGTATATTGCATCCTCTGCCAAGGGTAAATGAAATAAGTACTGATGTAGACGAACACGAGAAAGCTTATTATTTTACACAGGCACGCAACGGAGTTTATACCCGGCAGGCCATTATATCATCAATACTTGGATTAAGGTAGAAAATGTTAAAAAATAATCTCTATAACCATGAATGATAAAAGACACTTAGAAGTCAGTGCCATAAAAAATGGTACTGTAATAGATCATATACCCTCTGAAAGTTTATTTAAAGTAATCAGCATCCTTGCCCTCGATAAAGTTGAAAGTCAGATTACTTTTGGAAATAACCTGGAAAGTAAAAGAATGGGATCAAAGGCCATTATTAAAATTGCTAATGTGTTTTTCCGTAACGATGATATAAACCGCATTGCATTGGTTGCACCCGAAGCAAAATTGAATATTATCAGGGATTATGCCGTAGTAGATAAAATGATTGTGGAAGTTCCGGAAGAAATATCAGGTATTGCACGATGTGTAAATCCAAAGTGCATCACCAATAATGAAAATATAGTTACCCGGTTTACAGTGGTGAAAAAAGACAGCGTTTCGTTAAAATGTCATTACTGTGAACGCATTACAGATCAGGAACATATGGATATTATCTAACCTAAAATCCGCGAGTAAACCTTACTGTACAATCAAGATGAACGCCATTGCAGGGAATGATGGCTTAGATGTACTTACCAGGACTTAGCCCATGCCTGGGATGCCTGTACTAATGTACGTTTTGGGTTTTCGCTAAAGATTTAATTATGGAATTGGTACGAAAGTAGTTTCAGATGGCCATTCAGCGAAGGTCTTTATGCTCATCCTTAAACCGTCCTTCTTTTAATGCTTCAATAAAGCGGGCCCAGTTTAATGGATTTAAAATGGGTATGGAAGGGTACTGCCCCTGAATCATTGTTTTTTCATACTCATTCTGCATCACATAGCGGAAATTATTATTCGGATTTGGTTCATTGCTCAAAATAATCTGGGTTTTTATGAGTGCAATGTTTTGCCTTGCCCGTTCTGCATCATCATCGGGTAATTCAAGATTCACAAAAGCCTGTTTAAATTCCGCATAGGTTTTCCAGGGGTAAATCCTAACCTCTGCTATCATAATGGTATCAACAGGCATGATGATATCGATGCTTCTATGCACCTGATTCATGCTATCGGGAATAATCAATTCAACGGGTTTAAAGCCAATTGCACTAAACAAAACCGTATCTCCCGGAGCTGTGACAATGGTAAACATACCTTTCATATTGGTTATTACACCACGGTCTTTGTTTTTTATGATTACGTGTGCATAAGAAATGGCCTCATAATTGGGGTCGCTTACAATACCGGAAAGTTCCATGAGTTGATTTTTTTGTGCTAATGCATTCAATTGGGCAATAAAAAAAAACAGAATTAAAAAGCACGATTTCCGGAATATTCTTAAAAGCATTTCAATGTAGGTTTATGACTATTTAACATTCTTGCCGCAAGAAATGTTGTTTTAATGAGAGCTAAATTAACATTATTTTAGCCAGTACCAGAATTTTTAATATTTATTAACTTATTCTAATGATTACTCAAAAAGAAATTTCATTAAGCGGTTATTCCCGCGGTTACCATTTGATTACTTCAAAAATTCAGCAGGAATTACCACAACTCCCGGATAAGGGTTTGTTGCACATCCTGGTGAAACATACTTCTGCAGGGATTACCCTGAATGAAAATGCAGATCCATCTGTAAGAGATGATTTCGATGGTTTTATTGATAAGCTGATTCCTGAAAATGATCCGGTGTACACCCATACAATGGAAGGGCCGGATGATATGCCGGCACATTTAAAATCATCTCTGCTTGGTGCCGAACTTACCATTCCCATAACCAACGGACGCTTAAATCTGGGGACCTGGCAGGGCATTTACTTTTGCGAATTCCGTAACAGGTCGAGCCGAAGAACATTGGTGCTTACCCTTTATTCATAGAATTATATTATATGGGGTATCCGATCAAAACCCTTGATATGAATAGGATAAAATATTGTTAGAATAGCGGCAGAGCCGCAAAATATTTGTAGTAACAATTAATACAAAACCAAAGGTAGGTGCAGCGCACCGTG
>JBEPYD010000292.1:0-5704 GCA_041641575.1 Bacteroidales bacterium | reverse complement strand
TAAAGGTTAACAGCACCCGCATTAATAACGATGGTGTGGATTTGGATTCCTGCGAAGATGCTTTGATTGAAGATTGCACATTTAACGCCGGCGATGATGCCATAGCTATCAAATCGGGAAGAGATAATGATGCCTGGGAAATTAACCGCCCCAGTAAAAATATTGTTGTTCGTAATTGTCTCGCGAAAAATGTGTTACATGGAATGGCATTTGGTAGCGAAATGTCGGGAGGCGTTGAAAACATCTATGTTAGTAATTTTATCATGAATAATGTAAAAGAATACGCCATACAGTTTAAATCAAATCTTGACAGAGGTGGCTATATCCGAAATATTTTTATTGATGGAGTATATATCGACAATGCAAAAACTGCCCTTTATTTCACCAATGATTATCACAGTTACAGGGGTGGGAATAGTCCATCTGATTTTCACCACATCACAATCAAAAACCTGATCTGTAAAAAGGCGCGCGGAAGATCGATAGATATTGTCGGCCTGCAGGATTATCCAATTAAAAATATTGAGTTAAAAAATATTTTGATTTTAAATGAAGGTGAAGCCTCGAAAGTTGTAAATACGGAACAGACCATTTATAACAACATCACGATTGGTGAAAAAGAGATAAATAACTCTATTTGGCCTTGATTGCCAGATGATTCCACAACTAAAAACGAATCAAAGCCAATTATCGACAAAATAATCCGTTAATTGTTACGATTATGCTATAAACAAAGGATAAGATATCTACGATGTGGTAATGCCTGATTGTACATAACAAAGAGGGAGTTTAAATATGTCATTATAAACAATTTAATCATGAGAAAACTTTTAAACGATACGATGATAATGAGCAGGCCTTTCTTTTTAATAATTATAGTGATATTCACTTTTTCCTGTGTGAATTCCCAAAATGATCACACAAATGAAATCCTGGCTCATGCCGAAAATCAAACCAAATTATTGCTTGAAGAAGTGGTCAAAACAAGCAAAGGAAAGGAAAAAATAATCCCACGATCACTTACAAAATCGGGTGAGCTGCATCTCGTGAACTCGAGGAATTGGACAAGTGGTTTTTTTCCGGGAACACTTTGGTTGCTTTATGAGATGACAGAGGATAAATTCTGGTTGGAACAAGCCGTATTATATACCAAAATGATTGAGAAAGAGAAGTTTGATAGAGGGTCTCATGATGTAGGCTTTAAAATATATTGTAGCTTCGGAAATGGATATAGACTTACAGGACAAGAAGATTATAAAAATGTAATCCTTCAAGCAGCAAAAACTTTAATAAAACGTTATGATCAGAAAATTGGAGCTATTCGTTCGTGGGACCATAATAATGATAAATGGGATTACCCCGTTATAATCGATAACTTGATGAATCTGGAATTACTTTTTGCTGCCACTGAACTTAGTGGAGATTCAACTTATTATGATATTGCAGTTGATCATGCGAATACTACACTTGAAAACCATTTTAGAGAAGATAATAGTTCCTACCATGTGGTTGATTTTAATCCGGAAACGGGGAAAGTACAAGGTAAAAATACCCATCAGGGTTATAGTGATGAATCAGACTGGGCTCGAGGTCAGGCATGGGGATTATATGGAAATGTAATGATTTTTCGAGAAACGGGAAACAAGATTTACCTTAATCAAGCAAAAAAAATCGCCAATTTTCTTCTAAATCATCCTCAATTACCCAATGATATGATTCCATATTGGGATTTTGATGTTTCGGATCTTGAAAATGAACCTCGTGATGTATCTTCGGCTGCAATTATGGCCTCAGCCTTATACGAATTAAGTTGTTATAGTAATAATCAAAAAAAATACAAGGAAGCAGCTGATCAAATTCTTAAATCTTTACACTCAAAATACAGGTCTCCAAAAGGACAAAATAAAGGTTTTATCCTTCAAAACAGCACGGGTCACAAACCCAAGAATAAAGAAATAGATGTGCCCTTAAACTATGCTGATTATTATTATCTGGAAGCCTTATTAAGAAAGGAAAAATTAAAGAAGATATAAAGTATTAAAAAGTTAAACATATAATAAAATGTTTAGCAGCTATAAATAAATAATTTAACCTTGTACGCTTAAATGTTAGAAGTAAAATGAAAGTTTGTAGCAATAATATCCTATCTTTTACATTTCTCCACCTTCATCACCCCCACCCTCACCCATCGATCCATTACCGCCATCGTTCCTGTAGTTATTGATGCGCCAGGTGATATTCAGCATTACAATGGGCGCACGCCGCAGGTATAAACGATAAGAATGAAAATCCCTGCCTTCAGTTTCTGATTCATGTCTGTCTGTATTGAAAATATCCCTCACCTGCAAAGTAACGCTGAGGTTATTATCTAAAAATGACTGGCGTACAGCGCCATCAACTTCAAAAGTGGCCGATTCAGTTTCCTGTGCTTCTATTTCACGGCTGTCGAACTCAGGATTAATCTGGATGCGCGTATTTTCAGCTATTTTAAAAATACTGTTCCATTCCACCGACCAGGTAAAACTTTCCCTGTCAAGCGCTTCACCATTGATATCTCCTTTTACCCGGTAATTGTAAAAATTTCCGGAAATGTCAGACTGCCACCATTCAGTAAAATCTGTATTTAACATAATCTCCGTCCCAAGGGCGTAGTCTGTTCCAACATTTGCACGGGTTGACAGCCTAATGTTATCTCTGTAAACTTCCTCCACTTCTTCAATTTTATTGTCGGTAACCCGATAATACATCTCAGCAGAAACAGAACTTGCTTCACCAAAGTTCCTCTGATAGCCCAGTTCATAGGACCCAATATATTCAGGCTGCAGATCAGGGTTTCCCCGGCGTACATTAAATGCATTGCTCCAGGTGATAAATGGCTCAAGATACCAGCCTCTGGGCCGGTCAATGCGCCGGGAATAGCTGGCCATCATCTGATTGTTTTCATTGAACTGGTAAGACATGTGAAGGGTAGGAAAATAATCCCATCTGTTGATATTAAACGTTCCCTGCTCATTCATGTTAACATCTCTGAAAGTATATTCACCCCTAAAACCCAGTTGATAGCCAAGCTTTCTAAACTCACCCCTTAGCAGCCCATAGATTCCGTTAATATTTCTCGTGTAGGTAACATCGTTGCTAAACTTTGACTGGAATAAAAATATATCGTTAGCAGCATCGTAGAAGTATAATCCATTCGATTCGTTTGATTCACGAATCCTGCCCTCTGTGCCAATTTCAATATTTACAAGTTTGGTAAAAGCCTGCTCATAATTAATGCGGTAATTTATTCCCTTTCCAGGCCCGTTTTCTGTTGATTTTTGTCCATCAGATATGGTATCCTTGTCAAGGAGATAATTAAGAGATTCCTCTTCTCCCTCCCTACTGTAAAACATAAAATGTACATCCAGCCGATGGTCTTCTGCCTCAGCATTGGTACCGTTAAAATTATGCGTATAATCACTGTTGATTGCATAAAAATTACCTCCACGCATCGAATTTTCCAGGTTGGTGTACGTTGTTTTTGCGGGTGAGAAATTTGTCCATTCCTCATATTCAGTTGTTGACATCCCCGAAGAAAGCCTGTAGCCATAACGGCCACTCAGGCTGATGGTATTTTTATCATCAGGAAACCATTCAAACCCTGCCCTTCCGCTGTAGCTTTTCCGGGCCCTGTTATAATCGCCCTCAGCATTCAGGTATTTAACAGTATCGTCACTATAAGTCTCCTGCCGGCGCTCTACCGAACCCGGATAGTTCCGCTCATTATAATCAATGCCCCCAAAGAAATTAAATTTCTTTGTTCGATAATTCAACAGCACGTCACCTCCGTACTTATCGTCAAGGCCTACATTGGCATGTATAATCCCGTTTAATCCGGTAATCTTTCTCTTTTTTGTAATGATATTGATGATTCCTCCCGTGCCTTCCGGATCAAATTTTGCCGAGGGGTTGGTGATGATTTCAATATTCTGTATCATCCCGGCAGGGATTTGCTGTAGTGCCTCATTTCCTTCAAGTACCGAGGGG
Organism: Bacteroidales bacterium; assembly: GCA_041641575.1. GTDB lineage: Bacteria > Bacteroidota > Bacteroidia > Bacteroidales > JBEPYD01 > JBEPYD01. The sequence continues at coordinate 1,678 of JBEPYD010000292.1, read as the reverse complement.
CGCCCATCAATTAAAACGGTAAAGTTGCTGTTTCCCCGTATGGCGACATTGTTTTCAATATCCACATCAATGGATGGAACACTCTGAAGTATGTCTACAGCAGTTCCTGACAGGGCCGAATACTGCTCGCCCACATGCACAACTTTTCTGTCAATTTTATATTCAACCGCTCTTTCGTTGGCTGTTACGGTAACTGCATCCATATCTACTGAAGAACTTCCAAGCACTACAGTGCCAATATTTTTGACAGGGTTTTGCGCATTTAAAATAACATCAACATAATAGGTTTGATAGCCAATGAAATTAATCCTTAATATATAGGAACCGGCTTTTGAAGTACCCACTTTAAATTGTCCGTTTTTGTCTGTTATGATGCCATTCCCAAGCGTGCTGTCAGGTAATGTTAACAGGCTAACCGTAGCATATTGCATGGGCTCTTTTGTTTTATTATCTAAAACAGTACCTGTGACTGTATATGGTTTACTGCTGTTGGATCCCTGCCCTGATGAAACAGCTACGGAGGCACTTAAAACGATCAGGAAAATACAAAAGATTCTGGCTGTCATCTATGTTTGTGGTTTAGAAATATGGGATAATATAATCATTTCTACTACTTTTCATGCTTCCGGGATGATTTTATGATATTTTTAACATCTTTTATATGTGTTCATAATAAAGCGATGTCGCCGCGCGGTGTATATCTTCTTCTTTCAGGTTTTCTTCAGGAGTAACACCCATATTTCAAGCAAACACCTGATATGAAACCCTTTTAACCAGAAAAAGTTTTGACACTTTTTAGCAACTACTGTCTTTGAATATCATTAAAACACCCGGCAAATTCATCTCGTGCAAATTGTATGAGCTTGGCATCTGTAGAGGAAAATTTACTATATTCTGCACTTTTATATTTGCTCAATGTATCCAGAAACATAAAATGGTCTAAATGATTTTATCAGAATATTCCTAGAAAAATATCAGGTGCTCCGATTATAAACTGAATAAAAAAAATCACAATATCCATCAGAATATTGTGATTTAGCCTGGTTAAATGTCAAACTTAAGCGTTACAGACCTATATGTCTGCGCCGGAAATCGCTATTCCTCTGTAATGGTAATCTTTTCTATTTTATCACCGGGAGCAATAGAATCAATGATATCCTGTCCTTCATAAACTTTTCCAAAGCAAGTGTGGTTGCGGTCCAGATGTTGGGTATTTTGACGATTATGGCAAATAAAAAACTGTGAACCTCCTGTATCTCTTCCTGCATGGGCCATGGACAGAACGCCTTTGTCGTGGTATTGGTTATCTCCGTCAAGTTCACATTTAATGGTATATCCGGGTCCACCGGCACCAGTTCCATCGGGGCAACCGCCCTGTATTACAAAATCAGGGATTACTCTGTGAAAAGTAAGCCCGTTATAAAAACCTTCTTTAGAGAGTTTTACAAAATTATCAACGGTGTTTGGAGCATCTTTTTCATAAAACTCTACCTTCATTACACCTTTTTCTGTGTGGATTTCACCTTTTTTCATGTAAATCTATTTTTAATTAAACATTTATTATTCAGTGGATAAATTTAAGTTTCTAACTAACTATTTTCACTACTTAAGTAAAAATGTTCTGCTAACTACAGCATCTTCATGTTTTTTTATTTCGGCAAAGATACTGAAAGTAAAT
>JBEPYD010000291.1:0-5709 GCA_041641575.1 Bacteroidales bacterium | reverse complement strand
CAGATTGCACCGGGAATTTATCTAAAAATTATTCCCTCGAGTAAGGCGGTGTTTGAAAAAGCAAAAGCGGAAGGTATCATTGATGTACTTCGCAATGCAGGTGCCGTTATCTCAGAAAATATTTGCGCAGATTTTCTTACCAGTCGTCTCCAAGCGGAAACCAAAGACCAGATTATCATTTCAACTGGTGTTCGTTATGTTTTACCAGAACTAAGCTCCTCAGAACGGTATATTGCATCAACCCATGTTGTAATATCTTCGGCTATTGCCGGATTTATTGCCGCACCGGATGATATACAGGCAGCGGAATCAGCCGCCTTTATTGATGTGCAGGAATATACATTAATTAAAAAGCCAAATCTTCCCTCGTTTAAAGTTAAAAAACCAACAGTACTTGAAGGAAAGGTATGGGTGCTTCAGCATGAAAGTATTTCAGCTGATTCCATAATTGATCCAAAGTTGATTGTAGAGGATGAATGGACGCTTGCACGTAGGTATATTTTTCAGAAAATAAATGGTTATCATAATTTTGGACAGATGGTTAAGGAAGGTGATATTCTTATGGCAGGCAAGAATTTCGGGCGTGGATCTTCAGCCCATAAAGCCGTTACATCTTTAAAATCCATTGGAATAGCACTCATACTCGCCGAGTCCTTTGGTCATTCATTTGAACGGGAGGCTATAAATGCTGCCTTACCGATTATGACTTACCACAGCATTGAAAATCTTGATATAAAAGAAGGTGATATGATAAAAGCCAACCTTGAAACAGGTGAAGTTTTTAACCTTACCAGCAAAAAAACCATGATGGCCGAACGCTGCTCAGATATACAGCTAAGTATATACCAAAGTGGCGGATTACTCTCACAGGTATGATTTTTATTCTTTTTATTAAAAGTTAACTCTCTTTGTGGAACTTATTGCGCCGTATTTTCGTACCAACCTACGAAACAGCGAAACGATATTTTATACCCGGTTGGGTTATAAAATATAAAAAAGTGATATCATTGTAAAATCATTTTAGCTGTAAAGGTTAAAGCATAAGTTTAAGTATCTATGAACGAGGAAGTTCACACTAAATAAAAGAATAAAAACTATGAGCCTCCTGGAGAAATCCGGTATTACCCGCAAGAGCATCTATTTTAAAATTAATTTGGTACTTATAGTAATTACTATAATTTCTGTTGTTGCCATTGGTTTAATCAGCTATAGCAGTGGCAGCAAAGCTATTAAAAAAGTAACATTCGATCATTTAACCTCACTGCGGGAGGCACAAAAACGCACGCTACAGGATTATTTTACACATATACGCAATCAGATACAGACTTTTTCTGAGGATTATATGGTCCGGGAGGCTATGAAAGAATTTACATTAGCCTACAATGAACTGGATGATGTTGCTGAAACTTACAGTTACGGAGAACTTCAATACATGGAGGAAAGCGTTAAAAATTATTACACAAATGAATATTTATCGCGGTTAAATCCTAATCTTGAAAAAGAACGCTCAGTGGAAAACTACCATGTAAGTGATCCTGTAATTAATATTCTGCAATACCATTATATTGTTGATAACCCTAATCCAACAGGTGAAAAGCATCTTTTATACAATGCCCGCGATGGCAGCACATATAGCAAAATACATGAAAAATATCATCCCGTAATAAAGAACTATCTACAAAAGTTTAATTATTACGATATATTTTTAATTGACGAGGCCAGTGGTAATATTGTCTACTCGGTTTTCAAAGAAGTAGATTATGCCACCAGTTTAATCAGCGGCCCCTACCGTAACACAAATTTTGCCAAAGCTTTTGATATAGCCAACCAGGCTGAGGGCCATGACTTCGTAATTATGGTAGATTTTGATTTTTATCACCCTTCCTATGCCGCACCAGCCTCTTTTATTGCTTCGCCCATATTTGATGGCGAAGAACGTCTGGGCGTTTTGATTTTTCAAATTCCCATAGACGAAATTAATGGGATACTTACCGGAGACGGAAAATGGCAAAATTATGGTATGGGAAAATCAGGTGAAAGCTATCTGATAGGTGAAGACTACACCATGCGAAGTACCACACGCAGACTGTTGGAAAATCCAACCGCTTACTTTGCCACACTAAAGGCAATGGATTACAATGAAAATACCATTGCAGCGATAAAACAACTAAATACCCCTATCCTGCTGCAGCAAGTACGGTCAGAGGCTGCACGTAGTGCACTTACTGGTCATTCCGGACAGGAAGTGGTGCAGGGTCCCGGAGGAGAACCGGTGCTTTCCTCATATGCTCCGCTTAACATTACCGATGTTAACTGGGCTATTTTATCTGAGATTGATAACGATGAAATAATGGAGCCTGTTAATAAACTTGGATGGTTGGTGTTTTTTACTTCATTATTAATTATTGCGCTTAGTTTGCTGGGAGGCATCAGATACTCACGGGTACTTTCAGGTAGAATAATTAAAGTTTATGATGCATTAAAAACCATGGCAAAAGGTGAAGTAATTGAAAAGGTGAATCCCATGCACCCGGATGAGATTGGCCTTACGGTAAACGAACTAAATAACCTTAACCAACGCCTGAACGATGCCAGCCAGTTTGCCCTTGCCATTGGTAAAGGCAACTTTGATTCTGATTTTTCACCTTATGGCATCAAGGACAAACTTGGAACTTCTTTATATCAAACAAGAGAAAGCCTGATTGAATCGAGGAAAGAAGAAGAAAAACGCATGGCGGAAGAAAAAAAGCGTAACTGGACTACTGCCGGCATAGCCAAGTTTTCTGATATACTGCGACAGAATCATGAAAATATAAATGAGCTTGCCTACCAGGTTTCATCAAATGTTGTATCTTACCTGGATGCGGTGCAATCTGCCATTTATATTTTAAATGCTGAAAATGAAGACAATAAATACCTTGAATTTGCTGCTGCATTTGCCCATGACAGAAGAAAATTTATGCAGAAGAGAATTGAGATTGGTGAAGGGCTGGCAGGAAGCGTTGTAAAAGAAGGAAAATACACCTATCTGAAAGAAATTCCTGAAGATTATTTTGAAATTAATTCCGGGCTGGGAAGTATGAAACCCTATAGCCTACTGGTGATGCCATTGAAAAATGAGGATGAAATAGTAGGGGTGCTGGAAATTGCATCACTGAAGGCATTTGATGATTATGAAATTGAATTTGTGCAAACAATTTCCGAAACTATTGCTTCTACCCTTGTGGTAGTAAGGATAAATGCCCAAACCAATCAGTTGCTGAAAGAATCAAAAGAAAAAGAATTACAAATGGCCCAGCAGGAAGAAGAAGTAAGACAGAACATGGAGGAAATGTCTGCTACTCAGGAAGAATTGGAGCGGGTAAAAAAAGAAGAGGTAGAAAAGCACCAGGAAATGCTTCAATCGGTAAAAGAGAACCAAAAAATGCTTATCAGGGTATTGGATGAAGTACCTGAAAAAGTATTCCTTAAAGATAAGAATGGTAAAATTATTGTGGCCAACCAGGCTGTGGCTGATGTTTACGGCAAAACGGTGGATGAACTTATCGGAACATCAGATTTTGATCATCATGAACTTAAAGAAGCTCAGGAATATCGGGCAAAAGAACAATTTATTATGGAGAATGGCGCTGAGACCTATATTCAAACCGAGAAGCTTACAGGTGAGATAAAATACCTGAAAACAACAAAAATGCCTTTTTATATTGATCACCTTAAAGAAACCGGACTCCTGGGAATTCAAATGGATGTTACAGGCCAAAAAGAACTCGAAAAATCAGAGGATCGGATTAAAGAGTTGGAATTAATAATTGAACAGTTGCAGAAGAAGAAATAATATTGTTGACTGAAGATAAATAAGGCTGGAATTTTTCCAGCCTTATTTGATTCTAATCCTTTCCTGCAAAGAATGATCGGCCTCAAATATGTTTTACTTTACCGCACATAGTAAAAGACCAAAAATCTAAACCCGCGCACTATGCAGGTTTATTCATGTAGAAAATCTGATGGTAAGATATCTGATGGAACTGAAGAAATGTCCATAATGGAATTTATTGTGGATTTAGGTTGCAAAATATATGTATCATCACCGTCAATAATTTCTAGTTTCGTTGAAGTTAATTCAGAAACATGCACAGAATCTGCCTTTTCCCAAACCGGAATTTCCGCCCATGAATAAAGAAGATGTGTTTCTGTTTCATCTTTCCACCTCCATTTGGCTAAACCCCCGGCATTTTCGTCCTCAGGAATAGCGTAAGAAACAAAATACGTACCTGATTTTGAAAATAAAGAGGTTATCTCCATGTCGGTGCCGACTGCCGGCTCACCATTTACCGTTAACATTTCCCAGGTTTTGCAAAGCAGGTCAGTTTTTGTTGAGCTGGCTATCTCAGCTTGTCTTGAAGCATTTATGAATATCTCATTTATCGTATTATCTATCAATTGTATTGAAAATCTAATGCCATTCTTTTCGATGTCAATTATATTAAGTGTTCCAAAACCTGAAAGTGAAATGTCATTGTTTTCTAAAATTTGGTATGTTCCGAAAAGGACAATTTGTTTACTATCATATGTCGTTGTAACATCTTTGACTATAATATAATTTCCACTCTCATTAAATTCAAAGGATACATATTTACCCGAATTATCGACATCCCATTTTGCACTGATTGAAGACTTTAAATTATCCATGGGGTCATCTTCTGATTTCTCACAAGCAGAAAAAAGTATTATGATGAGAATTGCTGCTAAAATCTGTTTTACATTTTCCATTTTCTGATTTTTTTTAAGATTAATAAACAGTTGAATTTTAACTAATGGTAACTGCGCGCAATACAATTTACATTCAGCAAATGGGTGTCATTTGCCAGATTAATAATGGTTTAGAACCTATTGTTCTTATAAAATATTTGATTTTCCAGTCAGACGGTTTCAAGTATATATTTGTTACATTGAATGTTCAATTCTGTTAAACATAGTGCCAACGATTTTCATAAGGTGGGTGGTTATTTTTGCTTGTCATAAGCTCTTCAGAGTTTCGGTAAAGGAAGAAGTACCGGAGAAAAGAACTTTCTTTTAAAAGCTACTGAATGCAGAATATTACGGCAACAGTATTCATAATTCATGCGAAACATACTTGAAAATAAAGGAAAAAAGAATTGGAATCCTGTAAATGATTTAACTGATGTGGCGCACTCTCTTAAATCACCATCATTTCTCCCACTTAAAATTGCCAACTTTCCATTTTTAAGCCATGGGGCATACTTGTTGAGATTTCAGAATTCGATACAAAGCATTCCATTCAGAAGGTGAGAAAATGAATATGAATAAGAAAAAGTTGAAAAGCTTCAAACATAAATTGTATGGTGGAAATTACAACCTATGAATTTTGGAAACTATTATTTGATTTCTGCTAAAGATGCAGTAGTATCAGAAATTATATCCGATATGAAAGATCACACCAAAATGCCCCTTAAAGCCATTTTCCGTTTCCACAAACTCCTGTGAAGTTTCATCAGGATAGTAGTTGATTCCGGGTTGAACATTTAAAGACAGGGAAAATCGTTCCGAGACTTTCATAAATGCCCCGGGGTATAAAGCCTGTTCCGACTGTACAAGCCCCTCTTTTTGCATCATTTCATACAGATACGGTTCTGCATCTCTCATCGCATTTAATGTATTTAAAGCAGACGTGCGCAGCTTATTATTATT
>JBEPYD010000290.1:0-5710 GCA_041641575.1 Bacteroidales bacterium | reverse complement strand
ATGTCAATGGTAGTGGCAGAAACCTCATCAATAATATTTTTATCATGCGGTGCAATGATTTGCCCGCCATCTTCCCAGTAGACCTTATACCCGTTATATTCTTTTGGGTTATGTGAGGCGGTAATCACAATGCCTGACTGACAATCAAAATGCCTGATTGTGTATGAAAGCTGAGGTGTTGGTCTTAAAGCATCGTAAAGTAATACCTGAATGCCATTGGCGGACAAAATCCCGGCTGCGGTTTTTGCGAAAAGGTCGCTATTGTTACGGCTGTCAAACGCAATGGCTACTTTAATATCCTTTTTACCTGAGAAAGCCCTTAACAGGTAGCTGGCAAGACCCTGAGTGGCCATGCCCACAGTATATATGTTCATGCGGTTTGTACCAACGCCCATTAAACCTCTTAGTCCTCCGGTACCAAATTCAAGATCTTTATAAAAGCATTCAATCAGCTCTTTTTCATCATTATCAATCAGATGTTGTACGCTATTTCTGGTTTCAGCGTCGAATTTTTCTCCCAGCCAATGTTTGGCTTTTTCCTGTACTAACCGGAGTGTGTCTTTTTCCATAATGAATTAAAATTGGATAATGAAGTTATGTTATTTTATATTGTTTAAGCATTTACGGAGGCTGTGTTTCCAATGGGGAATCTGCAGGTTGTAAGTTTCTTTAATTTTTCCTTTGTTCAATACAGAATAGAAGGGGCGGCGCGCTGGGGTGGGATAATCTTTTGTTTCTATGGGATTAAGCTGGCACGAAATACCTGCCTGCTCGGTAATCTCAAGGGCAAAATCGTACCAACTGCATACCCCTTCATTCGAGTAATGAAAAATTCCTGGCTCCCAGTTTTTTTTGTCCTCTATACTTACTTTTATAATGTGTAAAATTGCATCGGCCAAATCCCTGGCATATGTAGGTGAACCAATTTGGTCAAATACTACATTGAGAGACTCCCTTTCAGTAGTAAGCTTTAAGATGGATTTCAAAAAATTATGGCCAAATTCGGAATATAACCACGACGTTCTTAAAACCAGTGTTTTATCATAATGCAGAGCCACATTTTCAGCTTCAAATTTGGTTTCGCCATAAAAGGAAAGAGGGCAGGCAGGATTATCCTCCCGAAACGGAAAATAATTCATACCATCAAAAACATAATCGGTAGAAATATGGATGAATGCTGAGTTGTGCTGCTGACAGGCAGCCACGAGGTTCTGAACAGCTTCCACATTTACTTCCCAGGCTTTTTCCCGGTCTGTTTCAGCTTTGTCAACAGCAGTGTAGGCAGCACAATTAATTACATACTCAGGTTTGTTTTCCTTGAAAAACTGTTTTGTTTTTTCTTTATCCGTTATGTCCAGCTCATCTACATCCGTGAAAATGAAATTTTTCAGTTCATTTTCCGAAACAGATGATTTTATACATGTTCCAAGCTGTCCGTTTGCTCCTGTTACTACTATTTTCCCCATTTTTTACTGGTATTTAAATCCGGCATTTGCATTTTCAAACAAAGGATTATTTTTATCTTTTTCAGAAACTTTTATTTCTTCTGTGGGAATCTTCCAATCAATGTTCAGGAATGGGTCGTTGTATAAAATTCCACCTTCGCTTGCAGGATGGTAAAGGCTATCACATTTATAGAATACTACTGCTGTTTCGCTTAGCACGGAGAATCCATGTGCAAATCCTTTTGGTACAAGTAGTTGCAGCGAGTTTAAATCGCTAAGCTCTACACCATGCCATTTACCATATGTGGGAGATCCTGCCCGTAAATCAACGGCCACATCAAAAATTTTCCCCTGCAGTACGCGCACCAGTTTGGATTGAGCATGTGGTTCTTTTTGATAATGTAACCCTCTTAGCACGCCATATTGCGATTTTGATTGGTTATCCTGAATAAAGGTAATATTAATTCCTTTTTCTTCAGCTTTTTGTTTGTTATAGCTTTCAAAGAAATATCCTCTGTTGTCTTCAAAAACCTTGGGTTTTATGATTAATAAATCTTTAATGGTTGTTTCTGTAATTTCCACAATACCGGGGTTTACTTTTTTTTTAAAAAGTGAATATTTTATCGTTCGCTAACTTAATTAAATATTCACCATACTGATTTTTACTTAATTCAGCTGCCAGGCTGAGCAGCTGTTCTTTATTGATGAAGCCTCTTTTAAAAGCAATTTCTTCTATACAAGAAACTTTTAAACCCTGCCGTTCTTCAATGGTATGTATAAAATTGGATGCCTGGAGTAAACTCTCATGTGTTCCTGTGTCGAGCCAAGCCAGGCCGCGGCCCATTAATTTTACACTTAATTTATTTTCAGCCAGGTATTTTTTATTTAAATCTGTTATTTCAAGTTCCCCTCTGGGTGAAGGTTTCAATTCTTTGGCTTTTTGCACTACATTGTTATCGTAAAAATATAAGCCGGTTACTGCGTAATTTGATTTTGGTTCGGCTGGCTTTTCTTCAAGGCTTAAAACCGTGCCACTTTTGTCAAATTCCACCACACCATATCGTTCCGGATCATTTACATAATACCCGAATACAACAGCACCTTCTGTTAACTCCGCTGTTTCGAGCAATGTTTTTCCAAACCCATGTCCATAGAAAATATTATCTCCCAGTACCAACGCCACTGGATCCTTGCCTATAAATTCTTCCCCAATCAGAAATGCCTGGGCTAATCCGTCGGGAGAAGGCTGTTCTGCATAACTTATTTCAAGTCCGTATTGATTCCCATTTCCAAGCAGGTCCTGGTATAGTGGCAGGTCGCGCGGAGTTGAAATAATGAGGATTTCCCTGATATTGGAAAGCATTAAAACAGAAAGCGGATAGTATATCATCGGTTTATCATAAACCGGTATAATTTGTTTTGAAATGCTCTTTGTTATGGGGTAGAGCCTTGTTCCGGATCCTCCAGCCAGTATTATTCCCTTCATATCATATTTTTTAAAAAGTGGATTTGTCTGCTTATTGAAATTCTTACAAAACTATGAATTTCAATTGCGAAAAGCTAAATTACACCTTTAAAATAAGCAATTGTTTCTTTTAAACCATCTTCAAGTTCAACTTTTGGATACCAGCCCAATTCTTTTTTTGCTTTGGAAATGTCTGGTTTTCTTTGGGTGGGATCATCTGCAGGCAGCGGCAGGTTTATGATCTTTGACTTTGATCCGGTAAGTGATATGATTTTTTCAGCCAGTTCCAAAATGGTGAATTCACCAGGATTACCGATATTGATGGGGCCTGTGAGTTTATCATCTGTATCCATAAAGCGGAGGAAGCCCTCCAGTAAATCTTCTACATACTGAAAGCTTCTGGTTTGGGAGCCATTCCCGTATATGGTAATATCATTTCCCTGCAGGGCCTGCACAATGAAATTAGAAACCACGCGCCCGTCATTGGGATGCATGCGTGGTCCATACGTGTTGAAGATACGGACAATTTTTATCCGCACATTATTTTGATTGTGGTAATCCATGAAAAGTGTTTCGGCACATCGTTTACCCTCATCATAGCAGGATCGGGTTCCGATCGGATTTACATTTCCCCAGTAAGATTCCTGCTGGGGATGCATTTCCGGGTCACCATAAACTTCGCTGGTGCTTGCCTGTAGAATTTTTGCTTTTACCCTTTTTGCCAGTCCCAGCATATTAATCGCTCCCATTACCGATGTTTTAATCGTTTTGATAGGGTTGTACTGATAATGAATGGGAGATGCCGGGCATGCCAGGTTGTATATTTCATCTACCTCGGCATAGTAGGGCATAATAACATCGTGACGCACAAGTTCAAAATAGGGATGATCTAAAAGATGTACAATATTGGATTTTGAACCTGTAAAATAATTATCGAGACAGATTACATCGTTCCCTTCATTAAGCAGTCGCTCACATAAATGTGAACCGATAAAACCGGCACCACCTGTTACCAAAATCTTCTTCATTTTTTTCTGTCGTTAAAGGCTTTGCTATTCAATCAACTTTCTTCCAATGCTGTAATATTTATAACCATACTCTTTCATTTCAGCAGGTTCATAAATATTACGGCCATCAAATATAACCTTATCTTTTAAAAGTTTACCCAAAACCTTATAATTTAATACCCTGAATTCTGGCCATTCTGTTATTAAAACCAGGGCATCGGCATCTACCAGAATATCATACATGTCTTTTCCGTATTCAATGGTATCGCCAATGATACGCTGACATTCATGCATGGCAACCGGATCATAAGCTTTTACCTGTGCGCCTTCTTTAATAAGATTATCAATGATAACCAGGGAAGGTGCTTCACGCATATCGTCTGTTTGGGGTTTAAAAGATAATCCCCAAATGGCAATTGTTTTTCCTTTTAAATTGCCTTTAAAGTGATGTTTTATTTTATTGAATACAACGGTCTTTTGATTTTCATTTACTTCTTCAACAGCTTTTAAAATAGCCAGTGAATGGTGATTCTCATCTGCTGTTTTTATCAAGGCTTTTACATCTTTTGGGAAGCATGATCCACCATACCCTGCACCGGGATAAATAAATTTGTGCCCAATCCGTGTATCACTACCAATTCCTTTTCTTACCATGTTCACATCAGCACCCACTATTTCGCACAAATTTGCAATGTCGTTCATAAAGCTGATTTTTGTTGCAAGCATTGAGTTTGCAGCATACTTTGTCATTTCAGCAGAGGGGATATCCATAAAAAGCAGGGGGTGGCCATTCAGAAGGAAGGGCTTATAAAGGCGATTCATTATTTTTTCTGCCCTTTCACTATCTATACCTACCACAATACGGTCTGGCTTTAAAAAATCGTCGATGGCATTACCTTCTTTTAAAAATTCCGGATTGGAAGCAACATCAAAAGGAATGTCGGCATTCTTTTTCTTTAGGGCATTGGTTACAGCTCCACGCACTTTTTCAGAGGTGCCAATGGGTACCGTACTTTTGGTAACTACCACAAGGTAGTCCTTCATCAGGTTTCCTACTTCAGAAGCCACACCCAAAACATATTTCAGATCGGCACTGCCATCTTCGTCAGGTGGTGTTCCAACGGCGATAAATACAGCTTCACTATCTTCCAGCCCTTCTTTAAGACTGGTAGTAAAAGTTAGTCTGTTTTTTTCTACGTTTCTTTTTACCATGGTTTCCAAACCTGGTTCATAAATGGGAATTATTCCTTTATGCAACTTATCAACTTTTTCTTTATCTATATCCACACATGAAACGTTTATGCCGGTTTCGGCAAAACAGGTGCCAGTAACAAGACCTACATATCCAGTGCCTACAATTGTTATTTTCATAATCAGTATTTATTATCTTCTTTGTTTATGTTGTTTTTTAACTAACGAAAGTCCAAAAATAAGGGATATTTTATTACGCATCAGTGATTTTTCACCAACAGGTCTAAAATAATGATGAACAACATATTCTGCTGACGAAAGTTATTTTAATCCTGAAGTGATTCCATATAAAGTTTGTAGTATTTTTCATATAGTTCTTCACGGAATTTTTCAGCTTTCATTTCTCTTTCTTTATAATCCGTGCGGCTTTCCTCTTTTTGTTTTGGTAAAAACAAGGGTGATTCAGCTATTTCATTTTCAATTTGATCAAAATATAAATTTTCAACAAAAACCTGTGGTGCTAACTTCCATATTTTAACTGTTTCATCATCAGAAGCTGATGCAAATGTTTCGCCATCAGGCGCCATTGCCAGGGCATTTAC
>JBEPYD010000289.1:0-5740 GCA_041641575.1 Bacteroidales bacterium | reverse complement strand
ATGCCCCGTATGGTGTTACCTGGCGGCTTACGGTAGACGAACCCTTCACAGACCGGTCCTGGGATACCGCTGACAATGGCTTGCAAGGTACCGGCACCGATTTTTACTCCATGTTTACCGAAGAGATGCGAGCCGTGAATGCCCAATACACCGCTCTACGTGGCAGGTCTACAAAGCAAGGCACAGATATTGGCTTTTGTGATTACAAACTGGTTGCAAAACTGCAATTTACGGGAAGTTAAGTATATGGCTGGGCATAAATATGTAAGCAGTATTGAAAGATACCGAATGGACAATTTAGATGACTTGCAGAAGGAGTTGGAGAAATATTATCCGTTGAAATAGAACTAAAAGTGGGTAAAAATCGTTAAATTTGTATGCGATAAAACATGGAAATTATGGATTTACAAACAGCAAAAATCAATGTGATGCAGAAGATAATGAATGTATCAAAAACATCATTATTGGATAAAATCAGCAATATCCTTGATGAAGAAATGGTTGTTGGATACACAGCTGATGGTAAACCGCTCACCAGGCAGCAGTATAACGATCGCTTGCTTTTTGCTGAAAAGCAAATAGAATCAGGCGATTATATCACACAGGAAGACCTTGAAAAAGAAATTGAGAACTGGTAATGGACGGCTATACAATTATTTGGACACTACAAGCAAAGCAAGATTTAAAAGAAATTTATGAATACTGGAAAAAGAAATCAGCCCAGGGGGCAAAAAATGTAAGGTCACATCCTGAAAAGCCCCAAAACCATTTATTACCCAAAGCAGTATCAAGTTGATGACATAAACTCCAAGTACCATAGGATAGTCGTCCGGACATTTTATAAAGTGCTATACCGTGAACGAAAAAATACCATTTACATAATGGGCGTAATTAGTACGCGCCAATCACCAAATGTGTTAAAAAACAAATAACTAAAACAGGATAACCCCATACACAGACCCGGTAAAGCGGTACTCTTTCCTCAATCGTGAAACCAAAAAGCTCGCCAAGCCGCTCAGGCCATTTTTAGGATACTGTTTTATTTTTAAGGCATAAAAAGAGCTTCACGCCCTACTGGTGGTTCGTTCCTCACCAGCTTGTCATGCTTTTTGTGTTCCTCAACCGGTCGTCACGGCAGCTTATGGTAGATGAAGTTTTTACTGACCGGTCCTGGGATATTGACGATGGCTTGCAAGGCACCGGCACCGAATTTTATTCTATGTAGAGATGCGAGCCCTTAGTGCTCCTTATACCGCGCAGCGTGATGAGTCTAAAAAGCACAAATTCGGGCATTGGTCATTACAAACTGGCTGGAACATTACAATTTACGGGAAATACAGTACATGACCGGGCATAAATATGTAAACAGCACGGAAAGGTACAGGAGGGACAATTTAGAAGACTTGCAGAAGGAGCTGGAGAAATATTATCCGTTGAAATGGCAAAGTCATTCATGAATACCATTAAAAACAAAACTAAAAGTGGGTAAAAACCGTTAACTTTGTAGGAGAAATAACAATGGAAATTATGAACGCAGTAGAAAAAAGAGACTTCATACACAGCCGCTTGCATATTGCAAACGAAAGCACCTTAGATGAGTTTTATGAAAGGCTTCGCAAAGAAGAAGCTTTAAAGACAAAAATAGAAAGCAGGGCCCGTAAATCCGAAGCAGACATCCAATCAGGGAGGGTTTTTTCAAGGGATGAAATCGAAAAAAGAACTGCTAATTTTGGTCGTAAGTGAAACTTATTTATACAGAACAAGCTCTTTTTGGCCTTGAAGAAGCTTTAGGATTTATTGCGCCAAAAGTAACACAAGAGAAATTGCTTGAAATCAGAGATTGCATTTTAGAGAAAGCAGATACATTGCTCTTACACCCATTGCAAGGACAGAAAGAACCTCATTTGGAACATCTGGATTTAGGTCACCGCAGGATAATAGAAAGCCATTACAAAATTATCTACAGGGTAATGGATGAATATATTTATATCACTGATATTTTTGATTCCAGACAAGATGCTGATAAAATGAAAGGATAACTTCACGCAGCGCCAAAAACTTCTATAGTGTTTAATTGAATTTAAAAGGTATAGAAGTTTTAACGTTACTTCCCACATTGGTCTCGTAAAGCGGTATTCGTCGTCAATCGTCGGCAAAAAATCACACCAAGCCGTCCAACCCATTTTTATAATGTGTTTAATTTTAGTTGTATAAAAAAGAGCTGTCCGCCCGCCAACTGGCGGGTGCTCGTTCCTCACCTGCTTGTCATGTTTTTTACTTGCAAGGCATCGGCACCCAATTTTATTCCATGTTTACCTGAGAGATGTGTGCCCTGAACTGGTTGAAGTACTACAATTTAAGGGAAGTGAAGTATATGGCAGGGTATAAATATGTTAGCAGTACTGAGGGGCACAAAACAGCTTTGGTCGACTTGCAAAAAGGAGTTGGAGAAATATCACCCTTTAAAGTAAAACTAAAAGTGGGTAAAAATCGTTAAATTTGTAGAAAATATTTAAAGGTATGTTGATCAATAATATAATAAATACTGATCCTGAGATATTGGGTGGCGAGCCAGTATTTCAGGGCACCCGTGTGCCTATCAAGAGTTTATTCGATTATTTAGGAACAGGAGAGTCTTTGGAGGAATTTTTGGATGATTTTCCATCGGTGTCCAAGGGTCAAGCTGTAAATTTATTAATGGTTGCAAACAGGCTAATTAAAGCTTCAACAGGGATTATTGATGAGAATATTGCTTGATGAATGCCTTCCCGGTAAACTGAAAGGGTTATTGCAAGGTTATGATGTCAGGACGGTTAGGGAAATGGGATGGTCTGGTTTTTTAAACGGGGATTTGATGAAGGCTGCAATTGAAGGCGGTTTTAATGTTTTTATAACAGCCGACAAAAATTTAAGGTATCAACAAAATATCGCCAATTATGATATCTCCATCATATTACTAAGTTTACTGATTAACAAGCTGGAACGGATAAAACCAATGATTCCCGAACTAGTTGAAATATTACCAAAAATAGAGAAAAGAAAGTTTTACATGTTAGAAGAATAATCTCATTCAAATCCTTCCCGCAAAATCTATTGCTGCTCTTTCTGCACCCCATAATCCGGAAAATGGCACTTGCCTTATAGAATAAAATGCTTCAACCTCATCGATAATTGGGAATATAATGTAGCTTCATACCCCTTAATCGCGAATCATGTTACCCTGGTACCCATGCAGGCAGGCACCATCAACAAGTTCACCATAGGAGAATGAATCCTGATGTTAATCATCAGCAAATGCCATGCCCGTCAGTCTGCCAGGTTATTAGACCCCATTGTGATAATCCATTGTAATTTTCTTGCTCCCAGCTGTTTTGCAAAGCAGAATTTCATTTGGGAAATCCTATTTAATCATGCTGCTAAAGGGTAATGGAAGAAAATTTATATCCCTTACCGGAATAATAATCCAATACCCGTGGCAGGACAATTTTCATTACCATTTCTGATTTTTTATTCTCGTGGAAAACAAGAACTGAGCCGGATTTTGTTTTTGAGATTACACGCTGAAAGCATTTTTCAGGTTCCTGAATTGAAAAATCATAGCTTAGCACATCCCAAAATACGATGGTATATTTCTTTTTAAGTTGTAAAAGTTGCTTCAGGCGAATTTTTCCGTAAGGAGGTCGAAACAAGGTTGATTCAATAAATTCAGTAGCCTGATGCACATCATTCAGGTATGTAAAGGTTTTGTGCGTAAGTCCATTGACATGGTGGAACGTATGATTTCCTGTCCGATGTCCGTTTTCCAGTATTTGCTGGTATAAAAGCGTGTTTTCTGCAACCTGTTGGCCTGTGCAAAAAAAAGTAGCCCTGGCATTGAAACTGTCCAGCAGGTTCAAAAGCCAGGGCGTAATATCAGGATGAGGGCCATCATCAAATGTAAGGTAAAGAACTTTTTCGGCAGTGGGTATGGTGAAAACCATCCATGGAAATATCTGCTGAATTTTCTTTACGAACATTACACAAAATGTTATCTGCCTTGTAATACTCCTTGTGCCATCATCATTAATTGTCTTAATTCTTCATCAATTTCAGTACTTAAATCAGCCTGTCCGTACTGGTTTGTAATTCTTCGTAATTCCTGCATAATATGAAAAGCCAGCCGTATTTCATAATCAAAATCACCGGCGTGTTCCCCAGGCAGGGTAAGGTAGTAATTTAGTTCTTCTACATATTTCTCACGAAGCTTCTCCACAATATCCAGGGCTTTTTCAGTTTCATTCAATCTGAAGTATGTTTCTGCCACAGGCATGGAAAAGAAATTGTATGGAACGCGGGAATGCGGCATTATTTCAATAGAGCGATCCAGCACCATGAGGGCTGAGTCCTGCTTTCCTTCCTCATAAAGAGCTTCGGCCAGTTGCGCAAAATTATTACGGAAATTCGAAAGCATGCGGCGGTTGTTTTCGTCCAGGTAAACATCCGGATTCTGCACGCCACCCCATTTAAACTTATTCATCATGTTATCATACATAATTTCAGTATCAATGCTGCCAATTTGTCCCTGGGCAGAAGAACCTTCTATGGGAACAATACGGTAAGCCAGTCCATGAATCTGGAAATATTTCTGAAGGTTTAAATAATTATCGCTTGAAACCGTAATGGCATAATAAATGGGCCTCTCCCAGTTATTGCTGGCCAGTAAATCCATCACCATGAGTTCATTTTTCATGATGTACTCTTTGTTTATACTCCAGTTCATGGCCTCTACCATATCTCTGGCATATTTCGGATTGAGTGTATTGGTTTCCATTATCCTGGCACTGTCAATGGTTATCTGGAATTCTTTTGAAGGAAAATGGGCAATTTCTTCACGAACATTGGGCAGGCGTTTGGTATTTGCATTATCGCTGGCAACAAATTCCATGGCTTTGGATAATTCTACCGGCCCTTTAATCCGGTCAATGAGGTACACAACATCACGTGTACCCTGCATATATTTTTCAAATTCCAGGGAAAAAGGAACGGGCTCAGATTCATAAGCTTTGTTCGACATTTGTTCGATGTACCAGTCAGCGCCCAGGTAGCTCATGTTTATTACCCGTACATCTGTACGGATTCCTTCTACATCCTGGGCATACCAGAGCGGGAAGGTGTCGTTATCACCATTGGTAAAAAGTATGGCATTCGGGGCACAAGAGTTCAGGTAGTTGTAGGCAAAATCCCGTGCCGTGTATCGTCCGCTACGGTCGTGATCATCCCAATTCTCTGCAGCCATAAGCGCGGGGATTCCAAGGGTGATCAGCACCGTACCGGAAGCAATTATGGTTGAATGCTTCTTTTTGGAAAAAATACTGCTTAAAGCCATTACCCCCAGACCAATCCAGATGGAAAAAGCATAGAAAGATCCTGCGTATGCATAATCTCTTTCCCTGGGTTGCATGGGCGTTTGATTCAGGTAAAGCAAAATGGCCAGACCTGTAAACACAAACAGCAGCGTAACAATGGTGAAATCTTTTTTGTCCTTTTTGTAGTGGTACAGGAGACCGGCAAGTCCAAGCAAAAGGGGAAGCATATAGTACTTATTCCTTGCCGGATTATTTTCAAGGTAATCCGGAAGGTTATCCTGCGGACCGAGTCTTGCCTCATCAATAAAAGGAATGCCACTAATCCAGTTGCCATTTGTTATTTCACCAAATCCCTGGATGTCGTTCTGGCGCCCGGCAAAATTCCACATAAAATA
>JBEPYD010000288.1:0-5754 GCA_041641575.1 Bacteroidales bacterium | reverse complement strand
CTCGCCATACTGCTTGCCGCATTAATGACATTTGGTAACCTGGGTGAGCATTTTGAGCTAACGGCATTAAAGGCAGCAGGTGTTTCCTTGCAGCGCATCATGTTTCCGCTTATCATACTTATTGTACTGATAAGCATTGGTGCATTCTTTTTCTCCAATAACATGCTACCATACACAAATTTAAAGATGCGCACCCTTTTGTACGATGTGCAGCATCAGCGTCCGGAACTGCAAATTATGGAAGGAACTTTTTACAATGGCATTGAAAACTACAGCATAAAAATTGCCGAAAAAGAACCGGAAACAGAATTGCTAAAAGGCATAAAAATTTATGACCATACAGACCGGAGAGGAAATACAAGTGTAACCATTGCCGATTCCGGGTACATGAAAATGACAGGTGATGAACAGTATCTCATTCTTACCTTATACAATGGCCGAAACTATATTGAACTTGAAAGTGATAAACGGGGAGACCAGCGGACTTTCCCCATGCGCAGGGATGATTTTCAAAAGCAGGTAATCTTTATTGAGTTAACGGGCTTTGGATTAAACCGCTCAGATGAAAACCTATTTAAAAACAGCTACCAGATGATGAATCTGGACCAACTTGAACAAATATCGGATTCCCTTAGCAATCAAATTGATAAATCGCAAGAGCGCTTCTATAAACAAATGAAGTTAGCCAACTATAACAAAGCCGAAAGAGCCTATCAGCCACGAAAGACTGAATTAGACACCTCAACATTTAAAACGATACATGTAAAGCCGGATAGTTTATACAACAGCCTTACACTGGAAGAAAAAAACAGAGCCCTTACGCAGGCAGTTTCTTTTGCCCGAACCGCAAAAAACCAGCTTAACTCCCAATTTATTGGCATTGATAACAAAATCCGGAGATTACGCAAATATGAAATTGAATGGCACCGCAAATTCACCCTCTCTTTTGCATGCCTGATATTTTTCTTTATTGGAGCGCCCCTGGGGGCCATTATCCGAAAAGGCGGCCTTGGCATGCCTGCAGTTATTTCCATTTTATTCTTCGTATTGTATTATGTAATTTCCCTTTCCGGAGAAAAATTTGTGCGTGAAGATATGATCCCGGCTTATCAGGGCATGTGGATATCCTCTTTTATACTATTTCCGCTCGGGGTATTCCTTACCTACAAAGCCACCACTGATTCAGTTATCATGAATATTGATACTTATTTGGAAGGATTTAAGAAGGTTTTTCGAATACTTCATTTAAAACCACTCTGGAAAAGATTAATGGGTAGTAATATCTAATGGATGTTTTAGCATGAAAATATTACAAGTAAGTCCGAAGCTCCCATACCCCTCAAGAGACGGAGGTTCACTTGCTACGCTTCAACTATCAAGGGGGTATTCTAAACTTGGACATGAAGTTACAGTGCTATCCATCAACACAAAGAAACATTATTTCCCACTCGATGATATTCCAGATGAGTTAAAACAAAAAATCAGATTCAGCGCTACAACAGTAGACACTTCACTTAAGCCCTTTAAATTAGCCCGAAACTTAATTTTAAGCCGGGAGCCATACCATCTTGAACGCTTCTATGATAAAGGTTTTGCAAAACTTATTTCAGATACTTTATCTAATGAGAATTTTGATATCATCCAGTTTGAAGGACCATATTTTTATAAATATCTTCCGCTATTTCGCAAGTATTCAAAAGCAAAGTTTGCTTTGCGGGCACATAATGTAGAAAACCATATTTGGAAAAAGCTGGCAGCAGAACAAAGCAACTTTATGGCCCGAAAATACCTTAAATTGACTGCAAGTCGTTTAGAAAAATTCGAAAAGAAAATGCTTTCTGCTTATGATATGCTCATCACCATAACCGCCAAAGATGATACATATTTTAAAAAGCAGCCTGGTTGTCCGCCATCAATGGTAGCTCCATTTGGTATAGATACTGAAATGTATATACCCAAGCCGGATAATACAAAACCAAACACAATTTGTTTTATCGGAGCATTAGATTGGAAACCTAATCAATCCTCCCTAATCTGGTTTGTGGAAAATGTTTGGAAACCATTAATATCAGAAAATAGCCAAATATATTTTCATGTAGCGGGTCGTAATGCTCCACAATGGATAAAAGATCAGCTTAAAATCAATCAAATAATATTTCATGGTGAAGTTGAGAATGCTATGGATTTTATATCGGAAAGTGAAGTATTAGTCGTTCCGCTGTTCTCCGGAAGTGGCATTAGGGTTAAAATTATTGAAGCCATGGCCATGGAAAAAGCAATTATTACCACTTCAGCTGGTTGTAGTGGTATTGCCTGCGAAAATGGAAAACATTTAATAATTGCAAATTCTGCAAATGAATTTCAGAATCAAATCATTACTTTAGTTGGCCATAAAACCAAATTATTGGAGATTTCTTCTGAGGCTAAAAAGCTCGTAGAAGAACAATATGAAAACATGGAAATATGCAGAGCAATAATTAACTTTTATAAAATGTACAAATGATTTTTGAGCTGCTCTTCTGGATATCATTTGGTCTTGTAGTACATACATATATTTTGTACCCCATAAGTCTTAGCCTTGTTTCAAAAAGAAAAAACAGTATTTATCCGGCTGATGTAAAATTCACAAAGGAAGACCTGCCTTATGTAAGTATATTAATAGCCGCTTATAATGAAGAGAAAGTTATTAGCGATAAAATTCTTACCATTATTCAGGATGATTATCCAAAAGATAAGATGGAAATATTGGTTGGATCGGATAACTCTTCTGATTCCACAAATGCTATCTTAAAAAATTTAGAAAACGAATATAAAATTATACGCTTTTTTGAATTTAAAGAGAGAAGGGGTAAGCCAGGCATCATCAATTTACTTGTTGAAAAAGCATTGGGAGAATTTATCATTCTAACCGATGCCAATGTGATGTTTTCCCCAGGCACTTCTTATGAGCTGATTAAATATTTTAAGCATCCCCTTGTGGGATTGGTGGATGCAAATATGCATGCCAGTTCAGAGAATAAAAAAGGCATTTCCATACAGGAACAAACCTACATATCGCGCGAAGTGCAAATAAAATATCTTGAAGGGTATTGCTGGGGAACTATGATGGGGCCATTTGGCGGTTGCTATGCAATACGAAAAGAGCTTTTTGAAAAAGTTCCTCAAACATTTTTAGTAGATGATTTTTACATAAATTTAAAGGTGCTTGAAAAAAAACATTATTCTTTGAATAATTTAGATGCTATAGTTTATGAGGACATTTCAAATGAATTTATGGAGGAATTCAGAAGAAAGGTGAGAATATCGGCGGGGAATTTTCAAAACCTCGTTCATTTTAAAAAAATGCTTATACCGCCGTGGAAACCTGTTGCCTATAGTTTTATATCGCATAAAGTAATCCGCTGGCTTAGCCCGTTTTTCCTTCTTATCACTTTGGCTACCAACGTAAAATTAGCTTATATAAGCAACTTTTATTTGGTTTTGCTTTGTTTGCAAGTACTTTTCTATTTAATTCCTTTAACAGATTATTTATTAAGGAAATTCAATTTACATATCGTATTTTTGCGCTTTATTACTCATTTTATAAACATGAATTTAGCCCTACTTATGGGCTTCTTCAAATATCTGAAAGGAATTAAATCAAATGTCTGGGAACCAACAGCAAGAAATCAGTGAGTCATTGAACAATATTGAGGAAGCAATTAAAGATATAAAGCAAGGAAAGATTGTTATTGTGGTGGATGATGAAGACCGCGAGAATGAGGGTGATTTCGTAACTGCTGCTGAAATGATAAGCCCTGAAGCAGTCAACTTTATGGCTACCCACGGCAGGGGTCTTATTTGCACGGCGTTGCCAGAGGAACGCTGCAAACAGCTTGACCTGCAACTTATGGTCACCAAAAATACTTCGCTGCATGCCACTGCATTTACAGTATCGGTAGACCTCATTGGTCATGGTTGCACTACTGGTATTTCGGCCTCAGACAGGGCTAAAACAATAAAAGCCCTTGTTGATCCGCGCACCCAGCCCGAAGACCTTGGGCGTCCCGGGCATATTTTTCCACTGATTGCCAAACACAAAGGTGTGCTAAGGCGTGCCGGGCATACCGAAGCGGCCGTTGACCTTTCCGTGCTCGCTGGACTAAAACCTGGTGGGGTTTTGGTGGAAGTAATGAACGAAGACGGAACCATGGCCAGACTCCCGCATCTAATTGAAATAGCCAACAAATTCAACCTAAAAATCATATCTATCCGCGATCTGATTGCTTTCCGCTCAAAGCAAGAAAGTATTGTAGTGAAAGGGGAAGAAGTTAATCTGCCTACTGAATTCGGTGAATTTCACCTCATCCCTTTTGTGCAAAAATCAAACGGGCTTGAACATGTAGCATTGGTTAAAGGATCCTGGACAAAAGAAGAAGAAGTGCTGGTAAGGGTACACTCATCATGTGTTACGGGCGATATTTTTGGTTCCTACCGCTGCGACTGTGGCCCACAACTGCATAAAGCCATGCAAATGGTTGATAAAGAAGGAAAAGGGGTAATTGTTTACCTTAACCAGGAAGGCAGAGGAATTGGTCTTTTCAACAAAATTAAAGCATATAAACTTCAGGAGCAAGGCAGAGATACGGTAGAGGCTAACCTTGAGCTGGGCTTCGGCGATGACGAACGTGACTACGGCATAGGGGCAAATATTTTGAAAGAGCTGGGTCTGGGAAAACTTAAATTACTTACCAATAACCCAATAAAAAGAGCAGGTTTGGAAGGTTATGGCCTGGTAGTAACAAAAAATATCCCCCTGGAAATTGAACCCAACGAACATAACCAGTTTTACCTGCATACCAAAAAAGTTAAAATGGGGCATTACCTTCACTTATTCAAAGGGCAAAAAACCTGATATTCAATAAAATATATTTTTTTACAGCACAATTCCTTTCATTCTTCTTTTCACGGAAACATTTCTACTTATGCTCCTATTATTTAGACTCAATAGATATTAGGAAAAATCACAATTTCTGTGAAAATGATAACAATAAAAATCCTACATTCGTAGTCTGTTATTAATGGGTAAACAGTTGAACAATCATCCTTTACAGGAGGGTTTACGTCGCAGGTTTTAAAAACAAAACAGATATGAAACTCAAAGATGTGGCGCAGATTTTAAATGCCCGGGTAGTTTGCGGGCATGAGAGACTCGATGAAGAGATTGAATTTGCATTCTCTTCTGATTTGATGAGTGATGTTTTAACCCAGGATAATGATAAGCTTTTGCTACTAACCGGTCTTGCTAACTTACAAGCTATACGTACAGCAGAAATGTCTGACATAGGCAACATTGTTTTTGTGAGAAACAAGCATATAGATGAGGCTATGGTTGAATTGGCCAAATCAAATGGCATGTTGATTTTGGAATGTCCCAGCTCGCTTTTTAAAGCATCGGGCTTGTTATACAAGGCAGGTGTTAAACCTTTATACTAAACGGATTACGCATGCATTTTGAGTATCAGATTAAAGGCGGGGATTTTACAAATGCAGGATACGCTTCAAGTGAAGTAAAGAAATTATTGAAACAGCTAAACGTGGATTTTAAAATCATCAAACGAATAGTCGTTTCTTTGTATGAAGCAGAAGTAAACATTGTAGCACATGCTTACGAAGGTTCAATAAAAGTAGATATAGATACAACATCAGTACACATAACACTAAAGGATAAAGGCCCCGGAATTCCAGACATCGATGAGGCAATGAAGGAGGGAT
>JBEPYD010000287.1:0-5770 GCA_041641575.1 Bacteroidales bacterium | reverse complement strand
TCTGCACAAGGTTATCAATTTTTGCACCCTTACGGATAATGGTTGATCCCATGGTAGCTCTGTCTATTGAACAATTGGAGCCAATCTCAACATTATCCTCAATAATTACATTTCCAATCTGGGGGATTTTTTTATAATCACTGCCTTCCTGGGGCGCAAAACCAAAACCATCGGAACCAATCACCACTCCTGCATGAATGATACAATTGCTGCCGATTTTGCATTCTTCATAAATTTTCACTCCGGGATATATCACCGTGTTATCGCCAACGGTAACATTTGGTCCCAGGTAAACATTTGGATAAATGCGTACATTTTTACCTGTGGTAACATTATCTTCCAATACTGTAAATTCGCCAATATATGCATTCTCCCCAACTTTAGCGCTTTCGCTGATGTGCGACTTAGCACTTACACCGGTTTTTTTGGGTTTTGACTGTTCATATAAATGCAGCAGAGAAGCAAAAGACTCATAAGCATTTTCAACCCTTATAAGCGTTGTATTCACCTCCTTTTCAAGGTTAAGATCTTTATTAACCAATACGATGGAAGCTTCGGTAGTGTATAGATACTTTGCATATTTCGGATTTGCTAAAAAAGCAAGCGTTCCGGGTTTACCTTCTTCTATTTTTGATACATTATAAACCACTGCATCAGGATTTCCCTGTATTTCACCCTTTAAAAAATCGGCTATTGCCCTGGCTGTAAATTCCATTGTTTATTTTTTTTAATTATTACAAAACTAACCAAATTTATTCTTGCAAGTTATGTGTATGCTGTTTTTTCTGTTAAATTGAAAGATGATTAAAAAATTCTCCCGGTGCGCATAAAAAATGTTTGGTTACATTTTTAGATAACACGGATAAATTTAAAATATCTGATGCCTGTGTAACATCCACCAGAGCATTATTCTTGTACAAAATTTTTATCTCCTCATCGCGAAGGCTGTATGCATGGTTGGAGATTGTATTATGTGCAAAAAGAAATCGCGTATCATCTTCTGAAATACCAAACTTTTGTTTTACTGCCTTTCTCATTTCAGAAATCGTATTATCATCAAACGGCATATTTTGTATGCGAATTTTAAAAATGTTCCTGTTAATTAAAGACGTAGATAAGTATTTTAAAATATCATCTTTCTCATTCATCCACATTTTGGCTGCACAAAAAACATCACTATCGTCAAGTTCGGCAAAATGCTGAATAATCTCATTTTGCACAGCAGGCAAAAGAAGGCTATCTGCTGAAAAGTCCTGCTTTAAAAAATACAAAAGCGCTGGTGTTGTGAAGATACCTTCCCCCTGCCGGATGAGATGTCGTGCACGGTTTATCAATAAATAAAGCAGCTTCTCAGCAGCCAGCACTGTTTTATGCAGGTACACCTGCCAATACATGAGCCGCCGGGCA
Organism: Bacteroidales bacterium; assembly: GCA_041641575.1. GTDB lineage: Bacteria > Bacteroidota > Bacteroidia > Bacteroidales > JBEPYD01 > JBEPYD01. The sequence continues at coordinate 4,363 of JBEPYD010000287.1, read as the reverse complement.
ATCAGAAACTTCTCAATAGAATAAATTCCTTTTGCCTCCAGCACTAACTGATCATCAACCACGTTTAACATTTTTATAATGCGGTCAGAGCCAATGACGCCCTCTGTAACACCGGTAAAGAAGCTATCACGCCTGAGATAATCAAGCCGGTCCATATCCAGCTGGCCAGATACCAGCTGATGCAGAAATTTTTTCGGATACTGGTTTTTAAAAATCTCCAGGGCCAGATCCAATCGCCCTTCAAATTCCTTATCCAGCATATCCATGAACCATTCTGACAATAATTCATGAGAGATATCTTTTACCAGGTTCATTTCAAGTGCATGCGAAAAGGGACCATGTCCAATATCATGTAGCAGAATAGCTACCAAAACAGCTTCCTGCTCTTCATCTGTAATTTCATGCCCTTTTGATTGTATTCCGGAAATGGCCTGCTCCATCAGAGCCATGGCACCAATGGCATGTTGAAATCGGGTATGCGTAGCGCCGGGATATACATAATTCGTAAGACCAAGCTGCTTTATCCTGCGTAAGCGCTGAAAATAAGGATGTTCTATAAGATCATACACCAAATCGGAAGAAATTCCGATGAACCCATATACAGGATCGTTAATAATCTTTCTTTTGTTTGTTGCTTTAAAATTCAATTGTTATTATTTCAGGTTATCATGTTGCATCACCGCAAAGATAGCCAAGAAATCTGCTTAGAAATACATTGCAAGTAATCTTCTTCAAATATTTTGATATTCAAATAAATATTTTGTACTTTTGCGTTGCGAAACGGAGATTTGTTATATCAGGGGACATAAGTCCCCTGTTTTATTATACAGAAAACTGCATGATTAACAAGGAAACTGTGCTGAATTTGATGCAAGAGTCACTGGATGAGATGGACTTGTTTGTTGTTGAACTTGATATCACAAGCAACAACCAGATAAATGTTTTGATTGACAGTGACAAAGGAGTTACCATTGATGAATGTGTATCAATTAGCAGGAGTATAGAACACAACCTTGACCGTGAAACAGAGGATTTTGAGCTGAAAGTCTCCTCTCCGGGGCTGGATCAACCACTGAAACTTCCCCGCCAGTATAAAAAAAATATTGGAAGAGAAGCCGAAGTTTTGTTGAATGAGGGAACTAAAATTACAGGAAAGCTCATTGAAGCAACAGAGGAACAATTTAAACTTGAAGAAAAAAAACGGGTGAAAGTGGAAGGGAAAAAGAAAAAACAAGCTGTAGTCAATCTTCATGAGATACCCTACAGTGAAGTAAAATCAACCAAGATAGTAGTATCATTTAAATAATTTGATGAAATAAACAGGCAATGGAAAATCTGAATTTAATTGACACATTCTCAGAATTTAAGGAGTTAAAAAACATCGACCGTGCCACCATGATGAGTGTACTGGAAGATGTTTTTAGAGGCCTATTGCAAAAGAACTATGGCACCGATGAGAATTTTGACATCATTATCAATATTGATAAGGGTGACTTTGAAATATGGCGTAACCGAGAAGTAGTTGAAGACGACGAGCTTGATGACCCAAACACACAAATTCCATTAACCAAAGCAAAAAAAATAGATGAGGATTATGAGGTTGGAGAAGATGTAACTGATGAAGTAAAGCTGATAGATTTCGGACGCCGGGCCATTCTGGCTTTAAGGCAAAACCTGACCTCCCGTATCCTTGAACTTGAAAAAAACAACCTCTATAACAAATATAAAGACCGTATTGGTGAAATTATCACGGGTGAAGTATACCAGGTATGGAAAAGAGAAATACTTGTGCTTGACGATGAAGGAAACGAGCTTATACTTCCCAAAAGCGAGCAAATACCTTCTGATTATTTCCACAAAGGTGATACATTAAGGGCTGTTGTGGTTCGGGTGGAAATGCGCAACAACAATCCGCTCATTATTCTGTCCCGTACTTCTCCCGTTTTCCTTGAGCGATTATTCGAACTGGAAGTGCCGGAAATATTTGACGGTTTAATCACCATTAAAAAAATTGTGCGGGTTCCTGGTGAAAGAGCCAAAGTAGCCGTAGAATCATATGATGACAGGGTGGATCCTGTAGGTGCCTGTGTAGGCATGAAAGGTTCACGTATCCATGGTATTGTGCGTGAACTAAAAAATGAAAATATCGATGTAATTAATTTCACAAACAATACGCAGCTATACATCTCACGGGCTTTAAGTCCTGCAAAAATCAGTTCAATGAAAATTGACGATGATAGCGGGCATGCTGAAGTATTTCTTCAGCCCAACGAAGTTTCCATGGCAATTGGAAAAGGAGGGTTGAATATAAAGCTTGCCAGTCAGCTTACAGGATATGAGATTGATGTATTCAGAGAAACGGAAGAGGTAGATGATGAAGATGTGAACCTGGAAGAATTTGAGGACGAAATTGATGCCTGGATACTGGAAGAATTAAAATCGATTGGATGTGATACCGCTAAAAGCGTGCTTGAATTATCAGTAGAGGACCTTGTAAAACGCACGGATCTTGAAGAAGAAACAGTACGTGAAGTGTTGGAAATATTTAAATCAGAATTTGAGTAATCTTTTAATAATCTTAACTTAGCGGTACTTTAGCTCGTTAAATTTTACATCACAAAAAAAAGAATAAATAGTTAAGGTCTGAATATGGCAATAAACAAAGCAACAAGACTTAGTAAGGTAGCCAGGGAATTCAATGTTGGATTGGCCACCATTGTGGATTTTCTTAAAAAGAAAGGCCATGAAGTGGAATCCAATCCCAATACTAAGATTTCCCCTGAACTGTATGAATTAGTAGCTAAGGAATACAGCTCCGAACTAAGCATTAAAAAAGAATCTGAAAAACTCAGCCTTAAAAACCTCAGGGAGAAAAAAGAGGCTGTTTCTGTAACTGAGCAGGAGGAAGCCCTGGAAGAAGAAGCGGAGGATGAATCTGATGAACAGGATGAAGAGGAAGTACTGATAAAGGATAACCGGGAAAAGTCAGTTGAAGAAGAAAAACCTGCTGCTGAGAAAAAGAATTTGAAGGTAGTGGGTAAAATAGATCTCGACACGGTTGGGAAAAAAGCACCGGCAAAGAAAGAAGAGCCTGCTAAACCAGAGCCAGAACCGGAAGCTGAGCCGGTGGAAGAACCTAAACAGGAAGAGAAACCTGAACCTGTGAAGGCCGAAGAAAAACCTGCAGCCCCTAAAGCTGAAGAGAAAGAAGAAAAGAAAGAAGTAAAAGAAGAAGTAAAAGAGGAAAAAATAGATGAAAAACCTCCTAAAACTGAAGAACAAGCGGAAAAAGAAAAACCTGGACCCAGAATAGTGGGTAAAATTGACCTTGACCCGCCCAGGCCAAAAGCAAAGCCCGCTGCCAAAGAAGAAAAGAAAGCTGCACCAGCTCCCGAAAAAACGGAAGAGCCTAAGGCTGCACCAAAGGAGGAAAAGAAACCAGAACCATCTAAAGAAGCGGAAAAACCTGCACCCGCAGCAAAAGCAGATGCTCCTGCACCAGAGAAAGCAAAGCAGGAAGAAAAGCCGGAAGAGAAGAAATCTGCAGAAATCAAAGATCAGTTCATACAAACAGATTTCAAAAAACTATCCGGACCAACCGTGGTTGGGAAAATAAATCTTCCGGAAAAGCAGGAAAAACGTAAACCTGTAGCCTCATCTCGGGATGATAAAGATAAAAGAAAGCGGAAACGCAAGAGAATACGCGTTGAAAACAATAAGAAAGTTCCTGTAGATCAGCAAAAAGAGAAAAGCAGGAGTGACCAACAAGATGCCAAGTCAAAAACCCGGAAAAAACGGAAACCTGCACGCCAGGAGGTGAGTGAAGAAGATGTTCAGAAACAAATAAAAGATACACTGGCAAGGCTTACTTCTAAAGGAAGCAAATCCAAAGGTGCCAAATACCGTAGGGAAAAACGCGACCAGCAGTCGATCCGGCAGCAGGAAGAAATGGAAAAGCAGGCACAGGAAAAGAACGTACTGAAAGTTACAGAATTTGTTTCTGTAAACGAGCTTGCTAACATGATGGATGTGGCGCCCACTGAAGTAATTTCTGTGTGTATGAACCTGGGGCTGTTCGTTTCTATTAACCAACGTCTGGATGCTGAAACTATGGCTCTTGTAGCCGATGAATTTGACTATAAGGTAGAGTTTGTAAGTATTGACCTGCAGGAATCCATTAAAGAAGAAGAAGATGATCCAAAGGATCTGGAATCCAGACCCCCTATTGTTACTGTAATGGGCCATGTTGACCATGGAAAAACCAAACTTCTGGATTATATCCGCCATAGTAATGTTATTGCCGGCGAGGCCGGTGGTATTACCCAGCACATTGGTGCATACAGTGTACAACTGGACAATGGTA
>JBEPYD010000286.1:2384-5796 GCA_041641575.1 Bacteroidales bacterium | reverse complement strand
ATTTGGTAAAGTATAAATGTGTCCGTGCACGTCAGACCGTAAACCATATTGGCCATTTGCATGGCTGTAAAGCCCGGTAAGAATTACTGAACGGCTCGGACTGCAGGAAGCCGAGGTGCAGTAGGCACGTGTAAAAAGTGTACCCTCTTCAGCCAGCCTGTCAAGGTTAGGCGTATGGATGGCATCGTTTCCATAGCACCCAAGATCACCTGTTCCATGATCGTCAGACACGATGAGGATGATGTTTGGCTTTATTTTATCTTCCTGTGCATGAAGGTGCTGAAACAGAAAGGTGGTAAGAAATATCACAAAATTTTGTAGTGAAGACTTCATCATCAGCATATGTTTCAGACTAATTTAGGGATTTACAATTATATATTTCACATGATGGGGTTTAACACTGGTATTAATACTATTTTCATCAGGTGTTTTTGTTTCTCCTGTCCAAATATCCTTATAAGAAGTAGGGTTTTCCAATCCAATTTCAGAAAAATTCACAGACATATCCATTGGCTCATCCGTAAGATTAAACATGGCCAGGTAATACTCACTACTGTCAGGGGCATTGGCAGTCCAAATGGTATATTTATCTCTTTCAAAATGCAGTTCCCTGTTATTTATGCTCGTTTGATTTATCTTTAAAGCATCTTCGTTGGTGATAACTGAAAATGTATAATCGTCCATTTGCGTAAGATCCATCCCCAGCATAAGCGGTGAACGGTAAATGGTCCAGAACGACATTAATGTCTGGTATTCCTCTGGTGTGAACCGGCTCATTCGGGCACCATCACCACGCTCTCCCCTGATGTTAATTTTACCCAGCGGTATCATATCACAATCGGCCCAGCCTCCAGGTCCGGTGTGCCCTTTGAAAATTCGGGCACGGTTGAACATATCTTTAAGGTCTTCCCATTCATCCCAGAAGTCTCCGGATATGCGGTACATATCGGCATAATGGTGGAGGTAACTTCTGTCCCAGGAGTTCACCGCGCCGGGTGAAAAGCTCAACACCATGGGCCTTTCAGATTGTTCTATGGCATATCTTAGCGCTTTACCCTCATCAAGTTTGGGAGGATAACTGGTCATGTCATCCGCTTTGATAAAGTCCACACCCCATTCCGCATATAAATCCACGATAGAGTTATAATATTCCTGCGCACCGGGTTTTGTCATGTCAATACTTAAAAGACCATCATAGAACGTGCATGTTTTCTCATACATCACAATATCGCGGGCATGATAATTTGTGCCCTTAATTGGGGTGTTTTGCTCTACCGCCTGCCGCGGAATCCCCCGCATAACGTGTATGCCGAATTTCAGACCCAAATCATGTACATAATCAGCCAAAGGTTTAAAGCTTCCATTTTCAGCTGAAGGAAATTTATTGGGAGCTGGCAATAACCGGCCGTATTCATCTATGATTTGCTCTGGATAAGGTTCTTTGTATTTTTCGTGAACAGCTGTGGCTTCCGGAGCATACCATGCAATGTCAATAACGACATATTCATATCCTTTATCTTTCAGATTTGCCGACATATAATCGGCTGTAGCTTTTAATTCCTGCTCAGATACATCTGCGCCAAATACATCCCAACTGTTCCAGCCAAGGGGTGGGGTTTGTGCTACTTTGGAGATCGGGAACGATCCATAATTTATTGTTTCTTCCCGCTCAGGAGAAGTGTTGCATTGAGTAAGCAACAGCATAATTCCAAATGTAAAAAGAATGTTTTTCATGACCTATGTGTGTAAGTTTAAGCCACAAATATAATTTATTTTTCGGATTACAGACTTAATTTTTATTCTGGTGATGCCTTAATAAAGAAATTACAAAATGTAAGCCATTGATATTGTTCTGTTTACATCATGCGTGTCTTTTTTTGTTTAAACCAGGAATTTATCAATTATTCAAATTTTAGCGCATTTATTTGATGTTTTTTTGAATGCAAAATGTTTATTTACTGGCGCATATACAAGCATCAAATACGTATTCACACAAATAACTTGATTCAAAGAATCAACATCATTCATACATTCATGGTAAGCATTTTTTACGAAACCAATAATTTCATTACAAAAAAACCGGGCAGATATTTTACCTGCCCGGTATCATTTAATCAACTAAAATGACAGAATTATTACTTCTGCAATATCATCCGTTTGGTATCTGAGAATACAATCTCTCCTGCATTAGAGCGAATGGTTACGGTATAAAAATAAATACCACTTTTATTGTTTTCAGTATTCCAAACATGTTCGTGCAATCCTCTTTCTACCTGACGATTTGCTACCATTACTTCCTCACCGATAACGGAGTACACCCTTAGCAGAACCTGTGCATCTTCTGGTGTAACAAATTTTATGGTTGTGAAATCAGAGAACGGGTTTGGATAATTTTGCAGTAAACTATAACTATCTGCTGTCAGGGCATCGATACTTACAGTTTGACATGCATTTCCGGTGCCATCATTGTTGCTGTCGGCCTGATCCGGGTTAGCAGTGGACGCACAGTTGTCCTTGGTATTAATAACACCATCGCCATCCATATCATCGTCGCAGGCATCGCCTATGCCATCATTGTCCATATCTTCCTGTCCCGGGTTGGCTACGAACGGGCAATTGTCTTCTGCATTGATAATGCCATCACCATCGCCATCGGCTATCGGTTCACAAACATCTCCAATATTATTGGTATCAGCATCTGCCTGGTCCGGATTTGACATATACTTACAATTATCCGTGATATTCGGAATGCCGTCGCCATCAATATCCTCATCACAGGCATCGCCTTTGCCATCGCCATCAAGGTCTTCCTGGTCTGCGTTAGCAGCATACGGACAATTGTCTTCAGCATTTGGAATTCCATCGCCATCTGTATCCGCATCAGCATCAATTACAAAGCTGTCTTCACCGCGCACAATGAAGGTCCAGTCAACAGTATCAGGACGCATGTTTCCAAATTTATCCATCACACCATAAATCTCTACTGAGAATGTATCAGCAGCTACATTATCGGTTCCCAAATCAGGGATAAGGATTAGTTTATCATTGTTGCATCCCACAGATACAGGGTATTGCTTTTGCGATGTAAGGCTTGTCAGTTTGATATTTGCAGCATTTATGGCATCACAATTGATCGGCTCATTAAACCTGACAGACAATAGATCTCCTTCATCCATATAGCCGTCTATGGGTTCGGGGATGCCAAACAATTCCGGGTAATTTCTATCGATACGTCCGGTAAGAATATCAGAATAGCTATAGCCGCCCTCGCATTCTACTTTTACTCTCAGGTCGTAATGGCCATCTGAAATTTCAGGAACAGCCCATTCATACTCTGTGTAGGGATCTCCAAGGTTGGCTTTTTCAAAAATTACATCACTTTGCCAGCTGTTGGTGCCTGCAGGCGTATATT
>JBEPYD010000286.1:0-2374 GCA_041641575.1 Bacteroidales bacterium | reverse complement strand
CATAATCTTCCATGCGGATAAACAGCAGGCCAGAATCAAGGGCGCTTACCTGCCAGTTGTTGAAAGGCCTGCGCAAGGTTATTTCTGAGCAATTCGACTCAAAATGAACAGTAAGACCTACGGTATCTGCAATTCCTGCATCAGCGCAGCTGGAGAATATGGCAAATTGCAGGTTCGGATAATCAAAAGAAAGGGGGCCGCGTTTAACCGTTACTGTGGCTTCTCTTGAGCCTCCGGCAGGAACAGAATAGGGGGTGAAAATACCACCCTGTACCGGGCTTCCACCAAGTGTGATGGCTGCACCATCAGGATTTGATTCCTGCAAGAAGGCAAGATTGTAGATAAAATCCTCTTCGCTCTGGCTGGTATTGCCTAAAGAAAGTCTGAAAACAGCTTCCCCGGCAGGATCATCCACAAACCGGGTAAAGGCATCAGAAAGTAATTGTACGCCTTCGCGGGGTTGTGTGCCGAGTTCCCACGGGCATTTGCTCCGACCGCTTACCAGGTTAAATACCGGCGTGCCATATACTTCATCAGCGAGGATGTCAATACTGAAAAAATCTCCAACATCGTCATCGTTAAGGACATAACCAGTTCGTGTAGTGGTAGTGGTTGCTTGCGATTTGGAGCCACCGATGTCCAGTCGGAAACTGGCATCAACACCACCACTAAACCCGCTGCCTCCAATTTCAAGTCCTGCCTCCAGGGCAACGGACTCTTCAATAAACATATTAAATTCTACAGAGCCAATGCGGGTTTTGCTCACTTCCTCAGTAGCCTGATATTGCGCCCCTGCACTAAATGAGCGGTTTTCGATAAACCGGGAATTTTTCTTCTGCTCTTCGTTCAGGTTAAGGGTTTGTTGCCATACCTTTATCTGATTGGCGTAAATTTTGGCTGAATCTGACTGATCCTGAAGGTAAAGATCACGGAGTTGTTCCAGTTGTGGTATCAACACGTGCCGGATATGGTTGTCGGTATACATAAAAGTAGTATTGAACCCATCGCTACCCATAATGATATCAACCGAAAGGTTTACTCCACATCCGTCAGGGTCATATTCCAGAATATCTGTAAGCGCATAGATTAAATTCATGGATGCACCCACAAATACATCGCCTTCCTGACCGGTAACATTTTGATTTCCGGAAGTAGAAAAATCCTGTGTATTGGTAATGGCCAGGGAAAATTCTTCCTGGTTAAGCAGAGATGCTCCAACTTCCATGCTTCCGCGGATGCTTCCCCATACTGAAGTTTCTGTGGTAACACCTAAGCCAGCCTCAAATTTTACACCTGCTTTAACTTCAGCCCAGGCTTTTACCGATCCACTAGCCTGTGTAAGAAAGCTCATGGTGGTAACATTGGTTGTGCCCTGGTTCATAAAACTATAACTGGCATCACCGGGAGGATCACGCAGGATGGTGAAGGGGATTTCCGGAGAAACACTGATGAAGGTTTTCTCCCGAGGGCGGTTTCCAACAATAAGTGCATCAGTCGTATATTGGTCTATCTGACCTTCAACATTGGCAGTTACCTCAAATAATTTTGTATGTGGTGCTATAATGTTAGGATCGCCGGCAATAAGATTATATTGCGTGGAGCCATTTTCAAGCATTATGGTATCTATCTTCGTAGCACCATTTACCAGTCCATTTATAACCACCACATATCCTGTGTCGGTAAGGCAGGTTTCCTGACCAAATGTTTCAACCACATCAATTATTAATGGTAATATCTGTCCTTGTTGCACAATGGGTATCCCATCATAAGCGCCACATCCAAGGTCAGAAAAGCCGCTAATTTCAATAGTGGGAGCTTTACGGTAAATGAGATTTTTTTGTGCATCACCTATGGTAAGGTCAGCTTCTTCTGTGAGGAAATAATCCTCAACATCAATGGCATTCGCTACATCCGGGTTTGAGGGGTAGAATTTCTCCAGGGTAATATAGTATTCACGGGCAGGAAGTTCCACTTCATAATATCCTGTACCTTCGTCAGTGGTAATACTGATATCAAAACATCCGGTAGGATCGCCCTTACTAAAAATACGAAGGTCGGCCGTGCCGATATAAATATCGCAGCTGCCACGCACATAGCCGGAAAGAACATACCGTGTGGTATCTTCAAAATTAATTTCATGTACGTCCTGGGTTACATTAAATGTTTGAGAAGCAGGACTAAAACTATTGCTGTCCAGCCTTGGCGTAACGGTGTATTCGCCCATCCGGTCTACGGTAAGTGTGAAGAACCCGTCAGCATCAGTTTTAATACCTTTATACAAGTCGTTTACAAGAATTTCAACATCTTCCACCTGGCAGGTGTCATCGTTAAAAATCTGATTAATGTTTCCGGATAACACAAATGAGGATGTATC
>JBEPYD010000285.1:0-5816 GCA_041641575.1 Bacteroidales bacterium | reverse complement strand
TGATTGATACACCGGAAAAGATAAACCAATCACCTTATTCTGAAGGATGGCTTTATCTTATGGAGCCCACAAACTGGCTAAGAGACTCTGCATTGTTAGATATGGCTGAAAAATACAAAATATGGATTATAGCTGAATACACCCGCCTTAAAGATTTCCTTGGCCGTGCTTTAAAGCCCACAGATATTGCTGGGGTTGCTGTTTTCCAGGATGGTGGCGAAATTCGCGATGGCGTAATGGAAGAAATGCCCCCTCAGATATGGGAAGACTTTCAGCAAACATACATCAACAATTCCAAATAACTATTAACTAAAAATTTTACAGTGATGGGTATTAACCGACGAAACTTTTTTAAAGTGTTGGGTGCCACGGGTATGACTTTGTCTGTAGGAGGAAGGCTTGCTGCAGCACCTGAAGAAAATCCGGAAACGGAATTTAAAGCTATGCTTTATGATGCAACCCGCTGTTTAGGCTGCCGTGGATGTGAGTGGGATTGTGCCCTTGAGAATAACCTGCCAGAACCAGAAATGGTGGAAGATGAAACCATTATCAGAAAGACAGATTCCACCAGGCGTTCTGTAATAAACATGCATGAAACATCCATCGGTCCGGTATATGCTAAAGATCAGTGTATGCATTGCAACGACCCGGCCTGTGCTTCTGCATGCCTGACTAACGCCATGAAGAAAACCCCTGAGGGGCCGGTTACCTGGGATGGAGACAAATGCATGGGATGCCGCTATTGCATGATATCCTGCCCTTTTGATGTGCCAAAATTTGAATATGAAAGCACCAATCCTAAAATCGTGAAATGCTCCATGTGTTTTCACCTGGTGAAAGAAGGTGAAATGCCCACCTGTGCATTTAACTGCCCCGGCATGGCCATTACGTTTGGAACACGCAGAGAAATAATTAAGGAAGCGCGCAAAAGAATTCATGAAAATCCTGATAAATATGTAGATCACATCTACGGTGAACATGAAGCCGGTGGTACCTGCTGGATGTACCTTTCACCTGTGCCTTTTGAAGAAATTGGTTTTAACACCAGGGTAAAACAAAAATCTTATCCTGAGCTTACCAAAGGCTTTATCTCCGCCATTGCGCCGGTAGATATTTTGTTGCCGGCATTATTACTTGGAATTCATGAAGCTACAAAACCCAAAAAAAATAAGGAGGAAGAAAAATGAGTCAGGATATTGCATTAACATTACCAAAAAAGAAGAACAGTACCTGGAAATTCTTATTGAATGAATTAAAGCCAAAAGGCAAAATTTTCACACCTTTTAATATCATCAGCTTTCCTGTTATACTGTTAGGGTTGTATATTATTTACCTTCGTTTTTCGCAAGGACTGGGCGCTGTTACAAACCTTACGCAAGAGGTGCCCTGGGGGTTATGGATAAGTTTTGATGTAGTTACAGGAGTGGCTTTTGCCGGTGGTGCCTATGTACTTGTATTTATGGTTTATATATTAAACATGAAGAAATATTATCCCATAGCACGGGTAACAGTGCTCAATGGTTTTCTTGCTTATTTCTTCTACTCCATCGCCCTTTTACTCGATTTGGGCCGTCCCCTGCACATCATAAATGTAATTATTGGTAACGATTATGGTGTCAGTTCTGTGTTGTTCCTGGTTGGATGGCATTTTCTACTTTACATGCTTGCCCTGTTACTTGAGTTTTCACCCGCTATTGCCGAATGGCTGAATGCCAAAAAGCTAAGAAAATTCCTTGCCGGAATGACATTGGCAGCCGTTATTTTCGGTATAACACTTAGTGTATTGCACCAGGCAGGTATTGGAGCGCTGTACCTAATGGCTGTAGACAAAATTCATCCACTCTGGTACAGTCCATACATGCCGCTGATGTTTGTTGTATCCAGTGTATTTGCAGGCATGTCTCTGGTAATCTTGGAAGGGTCCATCAGCAAGCGTGTATTTGCCGATCAGTTTACAGGCGATATGCATCATTCGCACAACGATATCCTGCGCGGACTGGCTAAAATTTGTGCCGTTACCATGTTTGTTTATTTTTTCATGATGGTAATCATCTTTGTGCACCAGCAAAACTTTGCCTATCTGGCAACACCTATGGGTACCTTATACCTTGTGGAAATGCTTGGGTTTGTTTTATTGCCTATGTTTCTGTTTTATTATAGCCATAAGAAAAACAGTATCCTGCTTATTAAAGTGGCTTCTGTCATTACCATTCTGGGCATTCTGCTCAACCGTATGAATGTTACCATCATCGGATTTCGATGGGAAGCCGCAGAGCGATATTTTCCCTCCTGGCAGGAGTTTATTGTAACCCTTGCTATTATTTTTATTGAAATATGGGTATTCCGCTGGATCGTTCGCCGGTTACCTGTTATTCGGAAATCACCAAATTGGGTGAAGGAATTACATTAAAAATAAATCATAAAAAAGAATAAGCTATGAACAATTTTGTTTATCACGATATATTTGCCACTAAGGGCATTGAATATATCTTAACCATTGTATTTTTTCTAATCCTTATCCCATTTTGGATATTACTAAGAAATAAGGAAAAGATTGCAGACTCAATAAAAAAAGGAATTGCCAGCCTCGCCGAAAAGGTTAAGCGGATACCCATGGGCATGTATTACGCCCGCAACCATACCTGGTCCTATATGCAGAAATCCGGAGTGGCTACGGTTGGTCTCGATGATTTTTTACTTCATCTTACCGGTGACATTAATGTGAGTTTTTATAAAAGTGAAGGGGACAGCTTAAAACAGGGAGAACCAATGGCTGAACTTGAGAAGGAAGGTAAAAAACTGATGATTTATGCCCCGATATCTGGTTTAATGACTGAGGCAAATAACTCCCTGCTCGATAATTCGGCAGCCATAATAGAAGATCCTTATGGCCAGGGATGGATGTGTCGCATAGAGCCTACCAACTGGAAAGCGGAAACAAACCAGCTTTATTTTGCGCAGGAAGCGCAGGTCTGGATGCAAAAAGAGTTTGTTAAACTCAAAGATTTTTTGTCAGCTGCTTCTCTTCCTGAGGCAAAGCCAGGCATGCTCGTGCTGCAGGATGGCGGAGAAATCATGCGTGAGTCACTGGCTCCCATGTCCGAAGATACATGGAAAGGATTTCAAAAGGAATTCCTTTCTCTGTAACTTTACCAAAATATAGCTTTTAAATTCCTTTCCTGCCCAAATATGGCAGGAAAGGATTTTTTTATTTGGTAATACCTGTTTAATAATTACTTACTGTTTAATGTAGGTAAATGGTTTTTTAAGTAAATTTGTAAAAGCGGACTTTTAAAATGATATAATCAATTATTCTGGAAGGCATGTTTTTGTCAGACAGTACACGATATTGTTAAAAACACAGTAATTAATGAAAATCTTTTCAAAAATACTTCATTGGAAGTGGTGGCCTGGAAATGTTATACGAAAGCGGTCATCCATTTATGGACAGGTGGTTTATACCATACTGTTGTTATCGGTTTTTTTATTTGTGGCGTTTGGTATCATATTCCGTTCTGTGAATGAAAAATACCTGCAGCGAGTCATTAACCAAACCGGCAATAACATTGCCTTTTTAGTAGAAGGGGCACTTTACCATTCCATGCTTGAAAATGATAAAACTACCCTGCAGAACACGCTTGATATTATTCGTGAAATGCCCGGTATTGATGATGTAAGCATGTATAACCAGAAGGATGACCTGGTTTATTCTTCCATAACTACCGAATACAATGAAAATCTTACCTTTAATCCGGATTGTAAAACCTGCCACGATAATGTATCCGCATTTTTCCCGCAAAAATCAAAAGCTTATAAAATAGTTGATAAGAACAGTAATTGCGGACAGGCTTTTAAATATGATGAAGTTAGGCATTTAATGATCCGCACACCCATATTAAATGAACCTTCCTGCTACAACAACGCCTGCCATGTTCACCAGGAGGACGAGATTGTCCTTGGATCGCTTATCGTAAACATGCCGCTCGAAAATCTGGACTCGGCTTTATATGAAACCACTGCAGACTTTTTTATCCTGGCTACTATCATGACCGTATTGCTAATAGGTTTTCTGTTGTATTTTACCCAGCGCAATATTCGCAATCCGTTGGGTTCAATTGTAAAAGCCAGTGAGGCAGTGGCCCGGGGAGACCTGACACAGCGCCTGCCATTAAAACGGCATCAATTAGATGATATGCGAATGGTTTCTGTAGCATATAACAATATGCTAAATGAAATACATAAAGTCAACCAGGAGTTGCAAAACTGGTCGCAACAGTTAGAATATAAGGTGGAAAAGAAAACGGACGAACTCAATGAGGCGCAAAATGAATTGATAAAGGTAGAGCGAATGGCTTCGCTTGGCCGTTTATCTTCTTCCGTTGCCCATGAATTAAATAACCCATTAGCCGGAGTTATTACTTACACCAAGCTTATACACAAGCAATTGAATAAGCCCCAGCTTGAGCCTGAAAAAAAACAGCAATTGCTTAAATACCTTACGATAATTGAGAGTGAAACAAAACGTTGCGGCGAAATTGTAAAAGGCTTGCTTGATTTTTCCCGCAAGGACCACCAGGGATTTGAAGAAAAGCATTTGCATGATGTATTGCGCGATACATATAACCTTCTTAGCAATAAAATGAGAATGGCCGGGATTGAATTTATCACTGATTTCAGAGCAGAAGAGGATTTAATCCATTGCACACCCAACCAGGTAAAGCAGGCATGTGTGGCTTTGCTGGTCAACGCCTCAGAAGCAGTTTCAGAGGATGGTGAAATTATTATTCGCACCTACAATCCTGATAAGGAAAATATTGCATTTGACGTTACCGATAATGGTGTGGGTATTTCGCCGGATGACATTCAGCATATATTTGAGCCATTTTTCTCAGCCAAAGATAAAACCAGCGGCATTGGCCTGGGACTGGCCATTGTACATGGCATAGTCCAAAATCACAAAGGAAATATTCATGTAAAATCTGAACAGGGTCAGGGAACAACATTTACAGTTGTTTTTCCACTTATTAAACCTTAAACAAATAGCTATGGCAAACGAAATATCTATCCTAATTGTAGACGATGAAGAATCGGTGCGTGATTCGCTGTATAACTGGTTTATTGAAGATGGTTACCATGTAGAATGTGCTGAAGATGCTAAAAAGGCGCTCCACATGCTGGAAAAGGAAAAATTTCATATCATTCTGGCTGATATAAAAATGCCAGGCATGGACGGGTTGGAAATGCATCGTAGAATAAAGGCTATGCATGAAGATGCAATTGTTATCATTATGACTGCATTTGCGGCTGTGGATACGGCCGTGCAGGCGTTAAAGGACGGAGCTTATGATTATGTTACAAAGCCCTTTGATCCTGATGATCTTTCTCACATGATCCGAAATGCTTCCAAACAGATTCAAATGGAAGAAGAAAACAAAGTGCTGAAGGAAACCATTACCACGCTTGAAAATGTAGATGATTTGGTTTTTGAAAGTGAGGCTATGACTTCGGTACTAAAAGAGGTAGAAAAAGTGGCACCTACTGACTCAACTGTTATTATTACCGGAGAAAGCGGAACCGGAAAGGAATTGATTGCACGTGCCATACACGCCAACTCACCACGCCGCTACCTGCCCCTGGTAAGTGTACATTGCGGTGCGCTTACGGAAAGCCTGTTGGAGAGCGAACTTTTTGGTCATGAAAAAGGAGCTTTTACGGGTGCCATGTACAACCGAAAAGGGAAATTTGAAATGGCTGATGGTGGTACCATATTTCTGGATGAGATTGCCACCATATCCACCAAAATGCAGGTAGAACTT
>JBEPYD010000284.1:0-5829 GCA_041641575.1 Bacteroidales bacterium | reverse complement strand
AATAGCGGGTTGCGAACCATATTTTTGAACATAAGCCGCCAGTTGAGCCTCCACTTCTTTAAAAAGAATGTATCCGGGATCAGTGTAAGGTACATACAGTGCTTTATTACCAAAAAGTTCCTCTGATATTCTGCGGGAGTGATTTCCACAAAGAAGGGAATTCACCAAAGTAGGATGCAAATGAACCACAAAAGGAAAGTCAATAATCTCATGCAGTGAAGTTTCCACTGAAGGCCGCAAATTAAGCTCAGGATTTAAAACGCCATTCAGCAGGTCCTTCTTCACCTCCTGTTCACGCAAAAGTACATCCTCGCTATACGTTTTTTTAGCAATTTCATGCAACCGGCTGCGTTCCAGTTTCACAAAACCCTCTTCATTAATTGTAGCCAGCGGGTGTCCACTGGCTTTTATCCAGATATAGCTTTCATTTTTGTATGATGTATTGCCACCACCGGCAATAACAAATTCATTGTCCCCTCCGTAAAACCGGGAAATTTCAATGAGTGCCTGAATGTTTTTCTCCAATATACTTGTTTTAAATCGTTGATAAAATATTTACCTGTTTATAAAATGTTCTATTACAGCCCTTCCAAGTTTAATAAAATCATCCTTTTCACTCACCCTGGGCAAGCCTTCGTCTGAAATATAACCCGTTTCACCTTTGGCTCTCAAATACTGATGGGCAGCTGTAACACAAGCACCTTCATAACCAATACGTTTAAGATTATCATCCAATTCTGTATTACCTCCTGCGGTCACCTTAAGAGGGTCGAGTTGAGGTGTATTGTGTTCGGTACCAAAACAAATCACAAAGCCCTTGCTGTCAAACCATTCCACAAATTCCTTTAAAATATCATGGTTGTTTCTTCCCGGAATCAATTCCAGGCAAAAGATACCTCTTTTGGTAAGCGCATCATATAACAATGCCTTGTCAGCCTCAAATTCTGTAAATTCTCCTTTGGCATTGTCAAGCAAAGTTGGATAACAGGGAATTCCCCCAGCGTTGGTAATGATGTCTTTTACCTGATCAATCAACAAAAATGATTTCTCGTCTTCCTCAACAAAAGCTGCTCCACCTGCTTTTAACAAGTTTCCACGAATTTCATTTTCAACAGCAGCAATATCCTTCAACGCCGATTTCAACTCTTTACCATCAAACAACTTTTTGAATACATCCAGCCTTTCCTCTTCCAGTTTTGAATGTTCATACACCAAAATACGTATGGCTTTTGCAATATGTCTTTCCCTTACCAGGTCTTTGGCATATCGTTTTTTAAGTTCTTCAAATTCGATATGGAAGGGCAGCCCTGTACTTTTAAAATGATCATTGGTTTTTCCTACCATTTCCCTTACCTGCCGTTGGCTTTCTTTTATCAGATCATCCAGCTGAGTTTTGTATGGCTCATCAAGACGGAAAGGGAAATCAAGCCCCTTTCCACAAAAATAAGTACGGCCTGGATTATTAGGATCATTTACCCTGTTCCCGGCTTCCTGCTGATCTTTCAATAACCCTATAAATTCAATGTTGAACATTGGAAAAATCCGGTTATCAACCGCCTGCTTATGAAAATCAGCATATCCATCAGTAACATAAAAATCATTGATGCCCAATACATCAATATTTTCGCTCTTTGCCATAGTGAATACCTGTTCCAGCGAATCAAAAGCGCTAAAAGAGAAAGGTGTGTGAAAATGGGCGTTTACTTCTCTTACTTTGTTCTGGCTTCCGGGGTCTGCTTTTTCAAGTAATTCCGCCTTTTCCGGAAATGATCTAAAAATGTTTTGCATGTTTGTTATTGTTATGGTTTAGTCTTCTATTGTAAGCTTATCCAGCTCCTGATTTATTTTCTGAATTTCATCTTTTTCAAGCATAAATGCTGCTGCCCCGGCATTATCCTTCACCTGTTTGGCATTTCTTGCTCCCGCAAGTACAGAAGTGATACCCGGCTGCTGTAGTGTCCAGTTTAACACCATTTGTGCATTGGTAATGTCATATTTTTCTTTTATAGGATTGAGATTTTCCAGAAAAGCATTTATTCGTTTAATATTCTCAGGTTGATAATATGACATCCCTGCACGGTGATCTCCTTCATTAAACTTCTGATCAGGCTTCATTTTACCTGTAAGCACCCCCCTTTGCAGTGGACTATAGGCAAGTATACCTACTTCGTTATTCAGGCACCATGGTACTACATTTTCTTCAATATCACGCAATAACATACTGTATGGAACCTGGTTACTGGCCAGTGGAATATTCTGACTTGCCTGCGCCATTTGATCTACCTTATAGTTGCAAACACCAGCATAGCGAATCTTGCCCTGCTTTAACAATTTTTCTACAGCATTCATGGTTTCATCTATGGGAGTAGTTGGGTCGGCCCAATGAATCTGATAAAGGTCAATATAATCAGTACCTAAACGGCGCAGGCTATCTTCGCATTCTTTTATAATGCTATCAGCACCGGCATATTTGTAAATTTTAATTGGTTGTCCATCATTGTCCTTACTTTCAAAAAAGAATTCGCCTTCCTCTTTCTCCCATCTTAGCCCATACTTGGTTAGAATCTGAATTTTATCACGGCTTTTGCCTTTAATGGCCTCACCTACTATTTCTTCACTGCGTCCAAAACCATAAACAGGCGCTGTATCAATAGTGGTAATTCCAACATCCAAAGAAGTGTGCAATGCTTCTATTGCATCTTTTTTGTCAGCTCCTCCCCACATCCAGCCGCCAATAGCCCATGCACCAAATGTTACAGGAGTAATTTCCAATTCTGTTTTTCCTAATTTCCTTTTTTCCATAATCTCAGTTTATTTGGTTTAGTTATGCCATTATTTACCATTCAATAGATGCTACAGGAGCAGCAGATAAGTCAGCTGCTATCCATTCAGCATCTGAAAGTTCCTTTTCACTAAAACTTGTGGTAAGGGCAAGACATTTAGCCCCGGCCCTCTTAGCAGCCTCCACACCATTCACTGCATCTTCCACCACGAGGCAATTTTCAGCAGGCACATCAATTTTATTTGCCGCAAGCAGATAAATTTCCGGATCCGGCTTTTTCTTTTCCACGTCATTTCCATTGATAAGGGCATCAAAATTGTTTCGGTCTATACCAGATTCTTTGAGGTTTATTTCCATTTTGGTTTTATCTGCACTGGTAGCCACGGCAAGTTTTAAACCCCGCTGTTTACACTTTTCAATAAAGGTAAGCACACCCTTTAAAGGATGAAGTTTATCCTTTACAATATTTCCATAAATCTGATAAGTACGTGCTTTATCTTTCTCAAGTTCGAAAGGAAAGTTGTACTTTTCAGCGACACCTCCGAGGTACCGGTCTTCTCCTGCACCAACAAAAGGCAAAAAATCTTCGGGTTTCACCGTTAACCCCTTCTCTTTGAACATGGCTATGGCAGCCTGGTTAATATATTCCTCAGAATCCACCAACACCCCATCCATATCAAACAATACTCCTTTAATTTTCATATATTTTGATAAAAGTTACTCTTACTGAGTGAACCGGGTATATTTTAAAAAGTTCAGCACAATATTCTGAATTAAACATAACTTCACACACCTTTCATGATACTTTGAATTCCTTCGAGAACATATTTGGGTCTGTATGGGAAATCATTGATTCGTTCTTTATTTGTAATACCGCTCAGCACTAAAACTGTGTCTATTTCAGACTCAATACCGGCAATAATATCAGTATCCATTCTGTCGCCAATGATAACACTATCTTCCCTTACTATACCGAGCTTTTTAAGTGCAATGCGCATCATAAGTGGATTTGGCTTTCCCACATAATAGGCAGAACGACCGGTAGCAATTTCAATTGGCGCTATGAGGGCTTTCGTGGCTGGCGCAATTCCATGCTCTACCGGACCGGAGGTATCCGGATTTGTACCCACTAATTTTGCACCACGAATGACAAGGTTTACAGCGGCCTCAATTTTTTCATAACTATAAGTGCGTGATTCTCCCATTACAACATAATCAGGATCAATATTATTCATGGTGTATCCGGCATTATACAAAGCATTGATAAGACCTGCTTCTCCAATTATATATGCGCTCCCTTTAGGCTTTTGGCTGGCCAGAAATGTAGCAGTAGCCAGGGCACTGGTATAAAAATTACTGCGATCCACGTCAATTCCCAGTCGGTGCATTTTCTCCTGCAATTCCCTTGGTGTCCGCTCACTGGAATTGGTGAGGAACAGAAATTTTTTATTTTCCCGCTTCAGCCATTCCACAAACTCTTTTACCCCTGGCAAAAGCTTATTTCCATGATAAAGCACCCCGTCCATATCGCAGATAAATCCTTTCTTTGACCGAATAAGCTCCAGCTCTTTATTTTTTGAAGGCATGATGTATGATTTATTAGAAATTTTAAAAATTAAAATTCTCCGTAGAGCGAATGACTTTGGGTATTGCAATAGAATGAGCTGTAAATATGAAAGCCCTCGCGACTGGTTTTCATTCTGCGTTCCAGATGCAGTACGGGATGTCCTTTAGAAACATTAAAAAAGCGCCCCAATCTGCTATCGGCTCTTATCGCCCTGAGCTTTTGATCACCTCCTTTGATTTCAATATTGTAGTTTGAACGAAGCGTATCAAAAAGTGATTTATTATCAAAAGAGCGGGAGGTAAAACGGGGCAGATTAATATTCGGAATGTAATTAATGTCGTAGAATATGGCTTTATAGTCAACATACCTAAGCCTCTCCATATAAATGCAACCTGATTCTGCTTCTTCTTCAGTTAAATCATAAAAAAAAGGTTCATCCCACTGTTTGATAGTGGGTTTTATAAGGATACGTGTTTTTAGGTTTTCTTCTCCTATCACCTGCGTGGTTCCTTTTATTGAAAGAATCCCTATGCCTCTTGGCAATTGATTCACAATACTTCCTTTTCCGCGGTGCTTGCGGATATATCCCTCGTATACCAGGGTATCCAATGCATGCCTTACCGTAGGACGGGTTAAATTATGTAATACACATAGTTCATTTTCACTCGGAAGCAGGTCGCCTTCCTGGTAAACACCCTCCAGAATATGCTTGCGCAATAATTCATAAAGCTGCCTGTATCGTGGGACTTTCCCCATCCCGTTTCCTTCCATAATTAAAAGATTAAATTGATGTGTAAAACTAATCATTATCAGCCACATTAAAAAATATTTAATTGATTTTGAAGAAACAACTTGTTATTACATGTTTTAATTTATACCTTTACCAATTATAAACTATTCAGTTATAACAGCAAGTTTATTGAATCCTGTATTATCATGTAACTAAACTTATAAATACAAGTAAAACATAAATAAAACCCATATGGCAACACCTGTTATCATGCCCCGGCAAGGGCAATCAGTAGAGACCTGCATCATCACAGAATGGAACAAAGAACCCGGTGATGCTGTTGCAAAAGGCGATGTAATCTGCGCCTACGAAACCGACAAAGCCTCATTTGAGATTGAAGCTGAGGACGAAGGCACATTGTTAGCCGTATTTTTTGAAGATGGTGACGAAGTTCCTGTACTGGAAAACATTGCCGTGATAGGCAAGGAAGGCGAAGATGTGGAATCCTTCCGCCCAGGTGGTGCTCAGGCAGATGCCGCGGAAACCCCTCCGATTGAAGAAAAACCCGAGGCATCCGAAGCAGCAACAAAAACAGAAACACCTGCCGCCGCCCCTGCTTCAACAACAGATACCGACAGCGATTCTGTGCGCATTTCGCCACGAGCACGAAATAAAGCATCCCGGAAAGGAGTAGCCTATGAAGCGGTGCAGGGCACAGGCCCCAAAGGAAGGATTATTGAACGCGACATT